>CAYIGX010000032.1:1499-5425 GCA_964363095.1 uncultured Candidatus Saccharibacteria bacterium | reverse complement strand
CTCAGATTAGCTTAGCTGATTATTAATGCAAATTTAATTATTTTTGAGCTAACTGACCTGGAGAGTTCTCCAGAAAAGTGAGCACGCTCATTTCCACCATTTTCGGAACATAAGTAACTGAATTATCAACAACAGCATTAGTGGCGGTATTGCTAGTCCCCTCGGCCGGCTTAGTATTGCCCGTAGGCAAACCATTATCGCCAATCTCGATTTGTTCGGTAGCGCCTTTCTCGATGACAGCCAGAGATTGTAACCGCGCCGCCTCAACAGCTAACCGTTCGTTCTCAGCCACCAAACCCTTTTTAGTCATTTCTAAGGTATTGATTTGGGCACCCTTGGTTGATACTACATTGATAATGACGATATACGAGCCGGCCAAGACCACAAACAACACGATCGAGATGGAAGCAATGGAAAAATTACCCCAGCGAAATTTTTTGAAATTCCGGAATTTGACCACGCCTTTGGAGGGAATCCCGACTTGTTTTGGTGACCAGTTAGTCATATTAGTTTAATTTGGCAATTACTCTGAGTTTGGCACTCCGGGCTCTGGGATTGGCTAGAACTTCGGCCCGAGATGGTGCAATTGGCTTCTTAGTTATTAATTGTACCTCGCCTCGTTGTTTGGCGTCTCTGAATATATTTTTAACGATACGGTCTTCCAAAGAATGATAACTGATAACCGCGATTCTTCCCCCGGAATTGAGTAGCTGGATAGCCGAGGGCAATACGGTAGAGATCTGGTCCAGTTCATCGTTGACTGCAATCCTGAGGGCCTGGAAGGTCTGAGTAGCCGGATGAATCCGCCCCCGGCGCCCCCCTTTAGCGGCAGATACGATCTCTGCCAATTCTTTGGTCGTTGTAATCCTTTGCCTTTGCCGAGCGGCAAAAATCGCATCCGCAATTCTTCTGCTCCCCCGCTCCTCGCCCAATTCGTAAATCAAATTAGCTAATTTTTCTTTGGGATAAGAATTCACTATCTCCTCGGCTGTGAGGGAGCTGGTAGGATCGAACCGCATATCTAAAGGTGCATCGGTCTTAAACGAAAATCCCCGAGAACCACTTAGTTCACGAGACGATAAACCCAAGTCAAATAATATTGCGTCAACTCCTCGGTGTCCGGCATTTTTAACGATATCGCCAAGATCAGCGAAACTCCCGTGGACAGTAATAAATTTAGCATTTGATTTTGCAAAAGATAAGTTTTCATAAGCCACCGTCACTGCCTCCGGGTCGCGATCTATACCGATGAGGTATCCCCCGGGGCTAATTTTGTCCAACATCAGTTTGGCATGTCCACCGTCGCCGACCGTAGCATCTACTACCACTTCTTTAGGGTGCAGGTCTAGGAGTTGAATGGTCTCAACAGGCAAAACTGGGATATGGATTGAATTACTTTCCAAATTATTAAGCTAATAAGATAATTAACGACAACCAATCGCAGGGAGACAATTTTTTGTTTGATTCCCTTGGGTGGAGGGAAAGTTTCACTTAGGAGGTGAAAATTGTTGGCTAATTGTTGCAAAGATAATGACAAATTGTCTGTCTCCCTGCGCGATTGTCCCGTTGAATTCGTGTTTAAATGAACAACTGTTCGGCCAAGGCCTCGCTTTCTTTTTCGGTAGCGGCCTTGTATTCTTGCCAAGCTTTTTGATCCCAAATTTCTAAGCGATTAAAAAGTCCGGCAACAATTACGTTATGACTTAAGCCAGCATATTCCACTAAATATTTTGGTAGAATTATCCGCCCTTGCTTATCGACTTCGACATCCATAGCTCCGCCCAACATCATCCGCGAAAAAGCGCGAGCGGTTTTTTGAGTAACTGGCATGGTGTTGATTTTCTCCACCCATTTTTGCCATTCAACTATCGTGTAAAGGAACAAACAACCATCTAATCCTTTTGTGACTACCGCTCCTCCAGCGAGTTCAGGACGGAACTTAATCGGGATGGCCAAGCGACTCTTTTCATCAATTGTGTGCGAATACTCACCAATAAACATTTATCCACTTTTAATTCCCACTTATCCCCACCCTTCTCCACACTGACATTATTATAAACTACTCTGCACCTTGCGCAAATTTAAATATCCCCACTTGATAAAAAATCACTACCAGACAACAAAGTTTTTGATGGCGATCTCTCTAACTGGGGTTAAGATGTGCGCATTTCGGCCTCTATTGCTTATTTGGACAAATCTTTCTATAATAGGTTATCTCTTCCTGTAGGAGGATTAAAAAATGACCTTGAAATCTATTGAAACTGTTGAAACCGTGGCTTTACCGGCCGCTATCAAAGTCGGGTTCCGGGGGCGAAATGACTATATGAAAGACCCCGGTAAAATCGGCTCCGACCCCCTGGCCGCAGCGAAACTATGCAACATTCTCAAGTTGCACACCAGACGTAAAGCCAGCGTCTTTTATCCGGAAAATGATCATTCCGGAGCGATCTACACGGGTGGAGTTACCACCGTCATTCAGGTTCCGGGCGGGAAAGATTGCGAGATCTGTTCGACCGCCGGCGATGCCGTCATCCTCGGCCACCAGCGCGGACAAAAAAGAATCATTGCCCTGCGCACCAAAGATTGTGTTCCCATTCTGATCTATGATGTCGGGAATAAATTCCTGGCAGGAATTCACTTCTCCAACATCACTGGGGTAGGTTACAAAGCCCCTAACGATTGGCTGGGACCAATTCTCCATCGGGTCTTTTCCCAAATCAATCCTGCGACTGCCTTCATTTGGTTAGGTCCGGCCGTTGGCGGAATTGGCAGAAACCAAAATGGATGTACTTGTTACCAGTACACCCAAACTGATGGTGTACGTGATGGTACCATTTTGATCGAAGCGATACAAAACCATTATCCGGATGTGGGGTTGGATGGATTCTTCACAACAATGGAGGCCACCGAAAAAATGGTATTCCAGTGGGGACACATTGTCCTTTTGATCCTTCTGAGTTACGGAGTACCTCTGGCACAAATCAACATAGGGAGAAATTTCTGTACCAGTTGTGAACATCACCAGTGGTACTCCCACCGCAAACTTAAGGGCGACCCCGACGAAAGGTTTATTGTGCCCCAGCGCATCGGTAATCTTTCTTGGATTATCGGTTAACAGACCTAAATTGCACCTAGTATATTAAAGCGCCACTCGGCGCTTTTTTAGTTATAATGAAATCAGTATACTTTTATAAGGCATTATTATGAACAAGTCATCAATTTTCAAAGATAGATCAGTTGTCTGGTCTGTTGTATTATTAATCGTTGTCATTCTTCTGCTCCAATATATTAAATCGACTAACCCAGCAAGCGCAGCAATTAGTTTTTTCGGGACTTATACAACCAATACCAACACCTCTCCGACTAACAATACCATAATTCCCGCCCCCACTAACATTAATACTTCTCCTATTATGAACAGCATCATCCCTGCTCCAACTGGCACTGATGAAACTTATAGTTGTATTGTATGTAGCAAGAGGACCATAAACGGTAAGGTTTCTGGTATTTGTAACACCAGCACATCTACTTCAAAGTGTAGCAATACAGGCGGCTGCACTAAGGCCGGTGATGCTTGCACCGTCAGTGGAGGGTCAGGCGGAGGCAGCGGTGGTTCTGATGGCGGTGGTAACGACGGGGGTGGCGGTGGCACAAAGCCCGGTGGAGGCGGAACCTACCCTGGCAGATCAGAATATTGCTCATATTGCGGTACTGACGGGAATTGTATCACAAAACTACGTGATAACAGTTATTGCACTGATTATTGTAGCAATAGCCAGAATGAGTGCAAAAAACCTATCAGTGGGACTGGTGACGGATGGGCTCCATTTATAGACACACCCGATATAAATATTCCTGCGCCGCAACCCCAGGGATTCTGGGCGCGATTGTGGTCCAGCATTTTATCCTTCTTCGCCCGCTGGTAA
>CAYIGX010000032.1:0-1399 GCA_964363095.1 uncultured Candidatus Saccharibacteria bacterium | reverse complement strand
GGGTCAGACCCCCATGGGTTCGTAAGATTAGACGATTTCGGAGTATCTTTCTCATGATCACTCATTGTTATTTAGCTCCTTTTCAAGGCACTTTGTCTATTGCAATTTTTCTTGCAAGAATGCTTTTACTTCAGAGATGCTTACTCTGTTTTGCTCCATACTATCGCGATGGCGGATAGTGACGGTTTTATTAGCTAAAGAATCCGAATCCACGGTAATGCAGAAGGGAGTGCCAATTTCGTCTTGGCGACGATAACGCTTCCCGACTGTGCCGGCTTCGTCATATTCCACAAAGAAACTTTGTTTTAACTCTTCAAAAATGCCTTGGGCCATTTTAACTAATTCAGGATCCTTTTTAACTAACGGCAAAATCGCAGCTTTGATGGGAGCAAGTTTAGGGTGAAGTTTTAGGACGGTGCGGATTTCGCTCCCACCCCTCCCAACCTCCCCTCCGGCAGGGGAGGAGTTTTCTGTTTGACTGACCTGCTGACCTGCTGACCTGCTGACCTGCTCTTCGGCGTAGGCGTCGATGAGAAAGGCCAGAGTGGCCCGGTCAACTCCGCCCGATGGCTCAATTACATAAGGCAAGATTTTATTATTGTCTTCATCGGCATATTCCAAAGTCACTCCACTTGTCTTTTGATGCTGGGACAGATCGTAATCTCCACGATTAGCAATTCCCTCTAATTCCGCCCAGCCAAAGGGAAATTCATATTCGACATCGCTCACCGCTTTGGCATAATGGGCCAATTCTTCCTTGGGATGATCAGTTAATCTTAATTTATTCTTATTAATCCCCAAGCCCACATACCAGTTGAATCTGGCTTCTCGCCACTTTTTGAAATCTGCTTCCGCATCTTTGGGGTAACAAAAATACTCCAATTCGAATTGCTCGAACTCAAGCGTTCTGAAAGTGAAATTGCCCGGCGTAATTTCGTTGCGGAAGGCCTTGCCAATTTGGGCAATTCCGAACGGCAGTTTCACTCTCGTCGAATCTAAGACATTCTTAAAATTAACAAAAATTCCTTGCGCCGTTTCCGGCCGCAGATATGTAATATTATCCTTGCTTTCTGTGGAGCCGATGTGGGTTTCAAACATTAAGTTAAATTGTTTAGATTCAGTAGCCCAATTAGGAGCTTTGCATTCGGGACATTGTTTACCAACCGAATATCGTGCCGCTAATTCCGGGATATTCAACTTTTTGCTAAATTCAACATCTTCATTGCTGTTAGACACAAGGGAATCCGATTTAAACCTCTTGTGGCATTTTTTACACTCCACCAGAGGGTCGGTAAATTCAGTTAAATGTCCGGAGGCCTCCCACACTTTTGGATTCATTAATATAGCGCTGGCTAACCCGACAATATCGGAGCGCTTTTGCACCATATCTTCCCACCAG
>CAYIGX010000031.1:0-5461 GCA_964363095.1 uncultured Candidatus Saccharibacteria bacterium | reverse complement strand
AATGCAAATTTTCGGGTGGAAATTGAGGGTGGGCATATAATTTTAGCCCATATCTCCGGAAAAATTAGAATGAATTATATCAAGATCTTGCCAGGTGATAGCGTCACAATTGAGATGAGTCCCTACGACTTGACCCGAGGCCGGATCATTTATCGTCATAAATAACAGCCAAGTGACTAGAGGCCAGGGACTAGAGACTAGCAATAAACCCTCTAATCTCTGATCTCTAATCTCTAATCTCTAATCTATGAAAGTCAGATCATCGGTTAAAAAAATTTGTTTAAAATGTCGAGTCATTCGCCGGTGTGGCAAGGTGCGAGTCATTTGTTCTAATCCTAAACATAAGCAAGTACAAGGTTAATATGGTCAGAATCTTAGGTATCCAATTACCCGCCAATAAACGGATGGAAGTCGCTCTGACTTACCTCTATGGTATTGGTTTAACCAGAAGTCGGGAAGTATTAATTGCGGCGAGGGTTGATGCTAATAAGCGCACAGATGCAGTTACTGAAGAAGAAGCGAATCGCATCAAAGAAATTATTGAAAAGAATTACACCGTCGAGGGCGATTTGCGCCGGGAAATTTCTACCAATATTAAACGATTAAAAGATATTATGTGTTACCGGGGCGATCGGCACAAGAAAAATTTGCCGGTTAGAGGCCAAACTACCAAAACCAATGCCAGAACCAAGCGCGGTAAACGGGTAACGGTGGGTAGTGGGCGGAAGAAATCATCAGAGAAAACCTAACTCCCATAATTTATTAATTTTTAATTCTTAATTTTTCCGGAATGGCAGGCAAAAAGAAGCAAGAAAAAAAAGAAAAGAAAGCGGCGGCTAAGGCCAAAATGCAGCAACAGGCCCAAGCCAAAGTCGTTAAGAAAAAAGTGCGCAAAGCCAAGAAACGCACTTTGCTTTCCGGTAAAGTTTTTATTAAATCTACCTTTAACAATACTTTAATTACCATCACCGACGAGAATGGCGAAGTTGTCTCTTGGAGCAGTTCCGGTCGGGTCGGATTTAAGGGGTCAAAGAAATCAACTCCCTACGCGGCTTCCCTGGCCGCCAAAGCCGCTGCTAGTAAAGTAGTGGATATGGGAATGACGAATGCCAATATTTATGTGCAAGGAGTGGGCTCTGGACGGGATGCGGCCATCAGGTCATTAGACGCGGCTGGGCTCCATATCAACGCTATCCAAGATATTACACCCCTACCTCATAACGGTCCGCGGCCAAGAAAACCACGTAAAGTTTAAATACACCATGAGCAGATACACGGGTCCTAAAATGAGAAAAGTGAGGAAATTCGGTGAGCAGTTCGCTATGTCAGCCGACCGCACTACTGCCGCCAAGTTTGTGAAAAATCATCACAAACAACCACCCGGCATGCATGGCGCCACGCGTATGTTCAAAAAACATACTGGCTATGGTTTGCAACTCGCCGAAAAGCAGAAAGCCAGGATTTTTTACCACATTATGGAAAAACAATTGCGCGGTTATTATACAGAAGCTAAGCGTCAAACTGGCTCGGCGAGCGATAACCTACTCCGAGTTTTAGAGTCCCGCCTGGACAATGTATTGTATCGCGCCGGCCTCGCCAATTCTCATCCCCAAGCCCGCCAATTTATTGCTCACAAACAATTTGCTGTTAATGGCCGGGTGAGTAGTGTGCCATCAATGTTAGTTAAGAGCGGAGATATTATCACTTTTGTAGGCGCCACTAAACTCAAAGATATTATCAAGGATTTGGCGGCCAATAACAGCCCGGTACCTTGGTTGAAGGCAGATGCGAATACGCTGACAATTACGGTGGTGGATTTGCCAACGCGAGGAGAAATCGAAGTCCCGTTTGTTGAACAATTAATTATCGAATTTTATTCAAGATAGTTTTTAATTTATTGGAGGGCTCGTGGAAGCAATTAATTTACCAGAAATTAAGTTAGTCAAAGAAGAAGGTCAGAGTGCCTTGTTTATGATGGAGCCATTTTATCCCGGTTATGGGACTACCGTCGGCAACGCTTTGCGGAGGGTGCTCCTGACTTCCCTGCCTGGGGCGGCCGTCACAGCGTTTAAAATTTCTGGGGTAGATCACGAATTTACCACTATCGAAGGTCTCAAGGAAGATGTGGTGGAATTGATGTTGAATCTAAAGGGTCTCCGGTTTGTGATGCACGAAGAAGGCCCGGTTATGGTAACGTTAAAATCAGCTGGCGGTGAAATTACCGGCAAAAATATCGTCTTGCCTAGTTCGGTCGAGTTAGTCAATCCGACGCATTATTTGGCCTCTTTAAGTAGTGGTCATAATTTAGAAATTGATTTGCGAGTTGAAAAAGGTCGGGGCTATGTGCCCAGCGAAGCCATTGATGATCGGGAGTTTGTCATTGGCATGATTGCAGTAGACGCCATTTTCTCTCCGATCAAACGGTGTAGCTTTGCGATCGAGAATACTCGGGTTGGCGAAAGAGTCGATTACGACAAATTAACTTTAGAAATTGAAACCGATGGCACAGTTGATTGTAAGGAGGCCCTGCGCCAAGCCGCCGACATTTTATTAGACCAATTTAATATTTTCCGGGTCGAAGTTAAAATGCCAGTTGTGCCAACTGCAATGGAGGAATCTCCCCTAGAAACCACTGAAATGCTCGAAGGTGATTCTGGTAAAATTGATCCCAAAAATTTTTCCGTCGAAGAGATCAACCTCTCGGTCAGAACTACTAATGCGCTCATTCAAAACAATGTCAAAACCATCAAGGATATTATTGCGATCGGTCGGGACGGTCTCTTTGAAATGAAGGGCCTCGGGGAGCGGGCCTTAACCGAAATTGCCGATAAATTAGACGAATTAGGATTAGAATTTTAAACTATGTCCCAGCGACCAAAAGCATCTACCTTTGGCAGGATCAAAAAACGGAGAGAAAGCTTACTCCGCAATTTGGTGCTATCGGTAATTTTGTATGAAAAAATCAGCACCACTTTAGCCAAAGCCAAAGCGGCTTTGCCGATAGTGGAGCGATTAACCCATCGAGCCAAAAAGAATGATTTGGCGACCAAGCGCTATTTAATGAGCCGGCTCTATAATAATGAATTATTGGTTAAAAAATTAATCAAAGAAATTGCCCCGCGGTATCTTAAAAAAACTGGCGGGTATCTTAGAGTGATTAAATTAAAATCCCGTCCGGGCGATAATTCCCCGATGGCCAGAATCGAATATGTATAAAAAGATATTAACCACCAAGCGGCCCAAAAAAGAGGAACTTCCCGAGAAGTGGTATTTAGTGGACGCCAGCGGCAGAACTTTGGGCCGGTTAGCCAGTGCCATCGCCAAGGTTTTGATCGGTAAAGATGCGGCAACCTATGACCCCGCGGTGATGGCGGCGAATAAAATTGTGGTCATCAATACCGCCACCATGAAAATTACGGGTAAAAAATTAGTCCAGAAAAAATATTATCGCCACAGCGGCTATATGGGCGGATTAAAGACCACCGCTTTGGGCGATACGATGCAAAAAAATCCCGCTCTGGTCCTCCGGAAAGCGGTTTCGGGCATGTTGCCCAAGAACCGCCTTCGATTTGATCGCTTAGATAACCTTAAGGCGTTTGCGGATGATAAGCATCCCCATATGGCGCAAAAACCTGTAAAATTAGAATTATAAGAGATGGTAGAAACTAATATTATTTTCAAAGGTAAGTATTATTACGGCACCGGCCGCAGAAAGACCGCAGTGGCCCGAGTTCGCTTATACGAAGGCAAGGGCGAGGCCTATATCAACAATAAAACCGCGGCGAATTATTTAACCCCCAAAATCCTCGAGGATTTAATTTGGCAACCATTAGTCCTAGTCGGGATGAAAGGGCGGTTTGATATTTCCGCCAAGGTCGCTGGCGGTGGGGCTAATGCCCAAGCTGAAGCCATTCGGCATGGAGTGGCCAGGGCCCTTGTTGTGCTGGATGCGACCCTAAAAACCACCCTCAAGGTAAATAAATTACTAACTCGGGACTCGCGGGCCAAAGAACGGAAGAAATATGGCCTTAAGGGGGCGCGACGGGCACCTCAATTCTCAAAACGTTAATCTTTCCTGTCATTCCGGGCTATCCTCAATAATATAATTAATACATGACCCGGAATCTGAAATTATGAAAAAAATAATTCAATTTATCAAAGAAGCGCTACAGGAACTTAAGAAAGTAACTTGGCCTACCCGCCAAGCCGTCTTGAAGATGACTTTAGGAGTCATTGTAATTTCAGCGCTGTTTGCAATTGTTATTGGTATTATTGATATTGGTTTAACCAAAGGTATCGAAGGCCTGCTCACCTGGATAGCGGAGCGGCAGAGTTCGCAATCCAGTATTACTGATTCGGCCAATTCGCCAATTCAAGTGAACCCCGGTGATATTCAAGTAGAGACGACTCCAGCTCAATAAATTTTATTATGACCGACCAAAATCAAGAGCAAAATTTGCCAGTTGAAGATGAGTCCACCCTTGATCCGGTGCGTCTTCCCGAAACCATCGAAAAGGCTCCCCTCCTGCCTGAGGAGGGGTTGGGGGAGGTGGGAGTGGAACAATTAAGCTCCCCTCCTGCCGGAGGAGGGGTTGGCGGCGCCATGAATCGTATGGTACATGGGGGAGGCGGGAGTAATAAAGAAGAAGTTCTTTCCCCCCGTCATCCTGAACTTGCGTCAGCCCTCCGTAGCTCGGAGAGCGAAGGACGGGATTCAGAATCTCCAGAAGAACCAGAAGAAATTACCGAAGAAGAGGAAGAAGAACCAGAGGGTGAAGCGGTGCCGGCCAATATTTTTGATGATAATGTCCCGGGGCATTGGTATGTTTTGCATACCTATTCTGGTTACGAAGATGCGGTAGCGGAAAGCTTGCACCAAAGAATTGACTCTTTGGATATGAAAGATAAGATCTTTCATGTCTTGGTTCCCAAAGAAAAGCAGATCGAAATTAAAAATGGCAAACGCAAAACTGTCGATAAGAAAATTTTTCCCGGTTATGTGTTGGTGAAAATGTTGGTTACGGAAGCGTCTTGGTATGTTGTCCGCAATACTCCCAGCGTAACAGGATTTATCGGTTCAGGGACGATTCCGGTACCGATATCTGATGCCGAAATGGAAACCATCAAAAAGCGGATGGTGGTAGAAGAGCCCAAGCACAAGATCGATCTTAAATTAGGCGATCTGGTGCATATTATTGATGGTCCTTTCAAAGAATACGATGGTACGGTTGGCGAAGTAGACGAAGCCCGGGGCAAAATTAAAGTTCTGGTTTCTATCTTTGGCCGCGAAACCCCGGTTGAACTCGATTTCCTCCAAGTCAAACGCGCCTAACACCTCTCTGTTACTTTTCCGAGGAAAGTAACCAAAATCTTCTCGCAGTCGCCCTTGCTCTGGATGGTATGAAAATATAGCTTTCCGTTCTCGTCCGGTATAACCGGACTTCACAGCACTAATTTTCAT
>CAYIGX010000030.1:0-5497 GCA_964363095.1 uncultured Candidatus Saccharibacteria bacterium | reverse complement strand
CTTGGATACCAAAATCCTCTAAGGCCTCCTGGATAATTCCCACGTTCTGCCGGATATTGCCGCTATCCACCTTGGTCACTGTATCGCTTAATAATTCGACTGAGGGCAACTTAAAATCTCCGGAGGGAATAAACTGAGGGATGAAATCGGCTTCTTTTTCGGCTAAATTCTTTTTCACAAAACCGATGTCAGTATCCGAATCTTCGTCTTTCATATTGGCTACCGCTTCCTTGACATCTTCCTCTTCTTCTTTGCTCCCCTTATTTTTATTGTTGGCATTATGAATTACCAATTTAGGCGCATGCGGAATCGCCGGCACATTGATCTTGGCCTGATAATAGAGCTCCCTAAGGGGCTGACCAAACACAAATAATACCGAAATAACTAACACCATGGCCACGATCAATAAAGCGGCCCAAAAATCGACCAATTTAATTAAACCTAAGGACAACCCCAACCCAACATATCCGCCACCCGAGCCGCTTTGGGCCACAAACAAACCGTTTTCTAAAGGAACGAAGAGTTGCAACAGAGCCGACAGAGACACGATCATTAGAATCAGGCCAACTGTATTGGTAGTGGTAAATTTGTATTTCACCGGATAAAACAAAGCAATCCCGGAGCCAGTTAAGACAATGGGCAAAATAAAACTAGTCCAGCCCAACCCTAACCTGAGAGCCGAGAAGAAGATATTGCCGACATTGCCCGCTACCCCCAAGATCGCCATCAGAGTAAAAATACCCAACCCCACCAAAAGTACTGCAATGATCTCTCTTAAAATATGTGGCTCAAGAGCAATATCTAAATTCAGCCCTTCAGTCCATTTTGAGGTCTGGTACGAGCGATAACGATACTGTTTTTTCTTTTTTTTAGCTCTTGCCATGCAAAAAATCGCCTGTATAACAGATTAATTATAGCATAGGCCCTCAAGGCATCACCAATTTAATTTAGGCACCAAAAACCAGACCTACACCTCGATGACTACCGGCAAAATCATGGGGCGGCGTTCAGTTTCTTTGTACAAGAACTTGCCGATCTCTTCCCGGATCTTTTGTTTGACATTATTCCAGTCATCCGGCATTCTTTTACCTTTGCGCTTGCCCCCTAAAATCCGCTCCACTTCCGCCCTTGTCCGATTGATCAGGTTTTCTTGTTCTCGCATATACACAAATCCCCGCGAAATAATGTCCGGACTGCTGATCAGTTGGCCAGTTTTTTTATCAATCGTGGCAATGATCACGAACATGCCTTCTTTGGCCATGGCCTGCCGATCCCGGAGGACTATCTCACCCACATCGCCAACCCCGAGACCATCCACCATAATTACCCCGGCCGGAACGGTTTCCCGAAGCTTCCTGCCGCCTCCCTTATCGATCTCGACCACATCTCCGTTATCGATCAGCCAAATACGATCGGCGGGAATTCCGAGGCCCTGGGCTAATTTTTTATGTGCCGCTCGCATATGATATTCGCCATGCACCGGAATAAAATATTGCGGTCGCAATTTATCAATCATCAACTTCAATTCTTCCTGGAAAGCATGGCCAGTAACATGCACCTGCATTGTACGGTTATGAATCACTTCCGCCCCTTCGCGACATAAGTTGTTAATAATAGCTGAAACTGAGCGTTCGTTGCCGGGAATAGGGGAAGCGGAAATCACCACTGTATCGCCAGATTTAATTTTGACTTGAGTGTGTTCGTTAAATGCCATTCGGGCCAACGATGAACCTTGTTGACCTTGGCTACCGGTACTCAAGACCACCAATTTATCATCGGGAATCTTGTTGATAGTTTTTAGCGGCACCAACAAATCTTTGGGATATTCCAGATAGCCGAGCTTGGACGCCGCTTCAAAATATTTGAGCATACTCCGCCCCGAAATCGTAACTTTCCGTCCATATTTTTGGGCGGCTGTCAAGACATGTTGCATCCGGTCGATCCGAGACGCAAATGACGAAATAATTAAACGGCCCGCTGTAGTGGCAAAAATATTATTAAAGCTTTCCGCCACTTCGGCCTCAGACATGGTGCATCCCGGCATCTCCGCATTAGTGCTTTCAGAGAGCAAAAGAAGGGGAGGATTCTTTCCACTGTCAGTAATACGGTCAAAATCTACGCTAATTTTATCCGGAGAAGTTAAATCAAATTTAAAATCACCCGTATAAACCACATTGCCTAAGGGGGTTTCTACGATAATGCCGAAACTATCAGGAATACTATGCAAGACCTTGAAAAACCTAACTTTAAATACGCCTAATTTAAATTCATCATCGGCCTGATAATTGTTGACCCTGACATTAGTCGCCCCGGGAAATTCGCTTAACCGCGCTTCGATTAACGCCTTAGCCAAGGTACTGGCATAAACTGGCACCCCCAGCTCTGGTAATAAATGGGGGATGCCGCCAATGTGATCTTCGTGACCGTGTGAAATAATAATTCCCCTGAGCTTCTTCCGGTGTTTGCGGAGATAGGAAATATCTGGAATCACATAATCCACTCCCAACATAGTTTCATCCGGAAACATCATGCCACAATCCAAGGCCACAATGTCATCACCATATTCTAAGAGCAACATATTCATCCCAATCCCGTCTAATCCACCTAATGGAATTACCCTTAATGTGTTCTTGGAAGCTGACTCATGTTTTTTATGTTTTTGGAACTGAGAGGTTTTGTTTGGCTTCATAAATGCTGGTTAAAAAATGGCTAACTGTTGGTTGGAGGGGGGAGAAGATGACACACCTACAGGGTTAGTTTTTGGTGACGCGGATAATTCCTTGATTTTTTGCAAGATAGCTGGGATCTTGGCGAAATCATCTCGCAGAGTTTGTGCTAAATTAGGATTATGCAAGGCGGCCGCTGGATGATAAATCGGAAAATAAACATATGGCCCCAATCGTTTGGCCGTCCCCCGGACTTTTGAAATCTGTGCCTCCGGCATAAACCAATGTAAGGCATGCCGCCCCAATAAAACGATTAATTGGGGTTTAATTAATTCCAATTCTCGTTTGAGGAATTCACTGTGTTCTTTCACCTCTTCCGGCAGGGGATCGCGGTTAGCCGGTGGGCGGCATTTCACCACATTAGTAATATAAACATCCTCGCGGGTCAGATTAATGCTGGCCAATAATTTGGAGAGGAACTGGCCGGCGGGTCCCACAAACGGCCGCCCCTGCTGGTCTTCCACTCGACCCGGCGCCTCACCAATAAAAACAATCGGACTGTTAGGATTTCCTTCGCCTGGCACCGCCTGCAAACACCCGGCTCGAAGTGAACAAGTATGGCTTTTGACGTCTTGCATAATTTCGGTGAGAGCACCTGTTTTATCGCTCATTGATCAAATTGGTTGTTTCGTAATCAACTGCCCTGATCAGATAAACATCCTTATAGAAAAACCAGTAGTACACTCCTGATAATCCCAGAATGATCGCCAACCCAATTACCGTCATTGGATGAACTCCTGCCGACTGCCGCTGTGCCGACATAGTATGGTCCCGATCAGAAATTAGCTCACCAATATCCTGGGGTGGCAAGACCACCTTTTTAGATTTTTTAGATTGGGTCGCCGCGACTACGGTCGGCGAGAGAGCAGTGCCGCAATAGATGCAAAATTGATTGTCATCACTATTCCGGCGAGTACATTCACTGCACTTCATAAAATTAAGAGTTCGTTTTACTTGGCTCCACGATTGAGAGCAGCTTTCCGGGATAAATTCACTCGGCCTTGGGAGTCAATTTCAGTAACGATCACTGGAATAATATCGCCCTCCTTTACTATATCAGTTACTTTCTCAACGCGCTTGGCATCTAATTGAGAAATATGGACTAACCCCTCGGTACCGGGGAAAATCTCCACGAAAGCTCCGAAATCCATAACGCGAGTAACGCGACCTTGATAGAGTGTCCCGACTTCGGGCTCTCTGATAATATTCGAGATCTCCTCTAAGGCCTGGGCCGCTAATTTCGCATCAGTGGAAGACACATAAATAGTGCCATCTTCTTCGATGTTAATCTCCGTGACATTCTTACCACCGGCCCGATCAATAATCCCGTTGATCACTTTACCTCCCGAGCCAATGACCTCTCGAATCTTATCGGGATGAATTTTAATCACCTCCACTCTCGGCGCATAGATAGAAATTTCTTTGCGCGCCTCTGGTAAACACTGCGCCATTGCTTGCAAGATCGCTTGCCGAGCTGGATGAGCTTGTTCTAAAGCCGCTTCTAAAATAGCGATGGGTAAACCATTGGCTTTCATATCTAACTGGACCGCCGTAATCCCATCTTTGGTGCCCGCAACCTTGCAGTCCATATCGCCATTAAAATCTTCAATTCCGGCAATATCAGTCAGGATTTTAAACTTGCCTTGTTCATCAACAATGACCCCCATAGCAATTCCAGCTACTGGTTTTTTAATCGGGACCCCGGCGTCCATTAAGCTTAAGGTACTGCCACAAGTTGCCGCCATAGAGCTGCTGCCATTGCTGGCTAAAATTTCTGAGACCACCCGAATGGTGTAGGGGAAATCTTCTTTAGAGGGAATCATCGGGAGCAATGCTTTCTCAGCTAGCGCCCCATGTCCAATTTCTCGCCGACCCGGACCTCGCATCGGCCGCACTTCGTTGGTGGCAAAAGGAGGAAAATTGTAGTGATGCAAATAGCGTTTCGTAGTGTTGGCATCCATTGTATCGATCATCTGTTCATCAGCCACTGACCCCAAAGTAGTCGTGGTTAAGGCCTGGGTTTCTCCGCGATCAAACAAAGCTGACCCATGGGTCCGGGGTAAAATGCTTACTTCGCAATTTAACGGCCGAATCTCGGTCAGCTTGCGTCCATCTGGCCGCTTATCTGACTCTAAAATATTCTTCCGCAGTTCTGCTTCAATTAATTGGTCAAAAGCATCTGCAACAGTCAAGCCAATTACTTCCTCGGTAATAAATTTCTCATAAACCTCATCGCGCAGAGCGCTTAACAAATCGTTGCGCTTAGTTTTCTCGGGATGGTAAATCACGTCTGTAATTTTTCCCGCCATGAATTTGCTCATTTCCGCTTTAAGTTCTGCGGTAGGGGAAAAGGAAGGATAAGTTTTGCGCTCAATTTTACCGCGCAATTTTTTAACTAATTGCTCTTGGATCTCGATAGTGGGTTGCATGGCCTCATGGGCAAATTTAACCGCTTTGGCGAACGTCGCTTCATCCACTTCGTTGGCGCCGGCTTCGATCATCAAAACCTTATCTTTGGTCCCTGCAATTACCAAATCAAGTTGGCTGTCTTTGTCTATTTTCCCGAAATCAGGGTTCACCACAAATTCACCGTTGATGAGACCCACGCGCACGGCCCCCACGGGCCCTCTGAACGGCGCATCGGTTAGCATTAAGGCCGCGGAAGCTCCCACAATTGACAGCACATCTGGGTCATGCACCAAATCGGCAGACAAAACCGTTACCACGATCTGCACATCATTATAAAAACCTTTGGCAAATAATGGACGCAG
>CAYIGX010000029.1:0-5701 GCA_964363095.1 uncultured Candidatus Saccharibacteria bacterium | reverse complement strand
GTTATTGGCTGGTCTAAAGATAATCGCTACATCGTTTTTGAGGAATTCACTAATTGCACTGCTGAAGGGTGCATGAGTCAATTAAAATCGTTTGATACTCAATATCGCACAGCTGTTGTGCTGGCGATTACTACCTTATCTCGGCCTGTTACTGTCTTTTAACCATCCCATTGCTAGTAATGATCAAGAAAACCCCCGAGAGGGGTTTTCCAGAAAAATCATTTTATCCCAAAAGTCGCCTGGGATTTAGTTTATAATAAAAACATGGTGGTGCTGACCGAACCACTGAAAATAATAACAATTTTCACTTATCCCATGACTAAAAAATTAATCTGGTGGATCCTCGTCATTGTGGTAGTGGTTGGATTATGGTATGGCTGGAAATCCGGCTGGTTAACTAACCCCAATGTCATTACTAATAATACTACCAGCACAGGAGGTGTTGCACCGACAGGAGGGTTAAGCAGTAAATTGACCAGTTTATTGCAAGATGTAACCACTGAGGCAGGTTTTGCCAACCTTGATGCCGGAGAAAGTGGTTTAGTTACGTTTGTGGGTCAGCAGGTAGGTGATTTGAGTCAAGCTTATGATGAAAACCAATTTTAAATTCCTAGTTAAATGGATCATGGTAGTTGCGTTAATCGGTTTGTTGTCGCCTAACGTAGCTTATGCAGAAGGTAGCGATACGCTCCCTGTGGGCGGTGCTGGCAAGGGTAAAAGTACTTTTTGTAACAAAATAAATAGTAGTAAGATTGACCAACAAATCGCCACCAAAATCTCCAATTTACAGAAAAGCCATCAAGATAAGACGGCCAAAATTACTCAACAACGGTCAAGTCGCGATACTAAAGTAGCGGCCAATCGGGCATCGGCAGATACTAAGCGTGACAACGAGTTAACTTCTCTCGAGACGGATGCCACCACGCCAACCCAGAAAGCGGCTGTCGCCAAGTTTGTAGCGACCATTAAAACTGCCATAGCAGTTCGTCGGGCCGCGATTGATAGTGCCATTCGTACTTATCAAGCCGGTGTAGACAAGGCCATCGCAACTAGGAAGAGTGCTCTGACTACCGTGTTGACTAATTACTACAATGCTGTAAATGCGGCTTTGACTGTTGCAAAAGCAGATTGCGCCAAAGCTAACGATTCAATTACTGCGCGCGATAAATTTGTGGCGGCCTCTAAGGCGGCTAAAGCTAAACTTCAAACAGAAAAAGCAGCTATCGAAAAATTAAACATCAGTATAGCTGGTCTCATCACAGTCAGAAAAGCGGCGATTGCTAAAGCCGGGGACGATTTTAGGGCTACATTTGAAGCGGCTAAAGTCACACTAGAAAATGCTCGGGAATAAATTAATCGAATCAAAGACATAACTCATCGGCCAAAGAAGTATTGGCCGATGAGTTATAATGGGACTATAATCATAGTTTCATTGATCTAATCAGACCATTATGGCAGTTAAATATATCACCGATATTATCACCGGAGTGCGTCCAACTGGCGATCTGACCATCGCTAATTATTTAGGGGCAATTAAGCCGATTTTAGAGTTGCAGGCCAAGGGGCAAAAGCTAATGTTGTTTGTGGCGGATATACATGCCCTAACCGATAACGAACCAAATATAGTCCAACAATATACCAGAGAAATAGTTATGGATTATCTGGCTTTGGGCATTGATCCCGAGCAAACCGTAATTTATAAACAATCCGATATTGCGGGCGAAGTAACTACCCTGATGGCTCTATTGGCTCGCCAGGTGACAGTGGCCGAGCTTCTGCGGGTTCCGACGCTAAAAGATAAGCTGAAAACCAATGCTAGGGCCGAAACTGCCAATGCGCTGTTATTCCTTTACCCGGTAATGATGGCGGCAGATATTTTATTGCAAAGAGCAAAAAATGTACCGGTAGGCGAAGACCAATTGTCGCACTTAGAAGTAACTCGGCTCCTGGCGGAAAGATTTAATAAAAAATATGCCGAAGTATTTCCCTTGCCTCAGCCCTTGCAAGTTGCATCGCTACGCATCCATTCCTTAAAAGGGGATACCAAGATGAGCAAGTCATATCCCGAAGGCGCTATTTTCTTAACCGATAGTTTAGAGCAGGTAGCTAAAAAAATTAAAACTGCCGAAACTGCTTTTGCTGGGGTAATGAATGAAAAAATGACCAGTCACATTCTTATCGCCAAAGAATTGGCTAAAATTGATGCTGACAAAACGGTCATTGATGAGTTAGTGGCTCGACATCAACAAGGGGAATCGGTGATGGCAGAATTTAAGCAGATTTTTACTCGCATAGTGCAAGAATTTTTGCAGGATTTTCAAGCCAAACGGGCAGAAATTGCAAAGGACCCGTCTCGGATCGATGCAATTTTAGCAACAGGGGCCAAGGTTGCCAAAACCAATGCCGAGGAAACTCTCGCCGCTGTACAAACCGCTTTTCAGAAATAAGCTCTTGGCGTGAGCCAGGCGGAGCTGTCCATCCATAGACTTTATGGCGAAGGAGGATTGTGATATAGATATCACTTTGGCGGACCTTGCTTCTCGTCCGTCGGTATTCACCAAAACAAAACAGAGCCAAACGGCTCAGTTTCATTTGGTGGACCCGAGCGGACTCGAACCGCTTACCTCCACATTGCAAATGTGGCGTTCTACCGGCTGAACTACGGGCCCAAGCTTTTAATTACCAGCCCAAAGTTATCACTCCAAATCCCAGTAAAAATCCCAACACAATAGCAATCAGGCCAAATAACAAATGGGCAGTATAAGTGCCAGCCGGGCCTAAGTATCTTTCCGCCCAACCAATCGGGATATTAATGGTTTCGGTAATTTTGCGATGATAAATTACATACAAAATACCACCAAAGACGCCGAAGACAAAAAAGAAAAATCTCATAAGTTTTGGTTTTAATTAATACTTGCCCATGCACCAGTCATTTGCTTTGGCAAATTTCGGTGCAGGGCACCCCCACTTTTTGTTAATCTATATTTCATGGCTGCGCCATGAACCCGAACGAATGTGAGTGGTTCGTGGTGGGCGCACCTGGACTCGAACCAGGGACCTCAGTCTTATCAGGACTGCGCTCTAACCAACTGAGCTATGCGCCCACAATTTCAATATATATGCTGTGTATTATTGACCAACCAGGACTGCGCTCTAACCAACTGCTTGTCCGCCGAAGCTTTAGCGTAGGGGGAAGCTATGCGCCCGCGACTAGTCAATTTTTCGGTCTACATATAGTAAAATATCAGGTCTACTGGGGTTTGGCAATTCTAATCCCATGTCTGGTAAGATAATACTATGGCTGTTATCAAGACCAAAGGGATTATTATCAAGCGGATTAATTTAGGGGAAGCTGATAAAATCTTAACTATTCTCACGGCCGACCGCGGGAAAATTAGAGTCGTAGCCAGAGGCGTTCGAAGGGCCAATGCCAAGTTGAGCGGTTTTTTGGAGCTATTCCGGCACAACGAATATCTCCTGGCCGAAGGTCGCAATCTCGATGTCATTACTGGGGCAACTACCATTGATAGTTTCCGCCAAATTAGCTTGAATTTGCGGAAGATCGGCCTCGCTTATTATGTTGCAGAGATTATTGATAAATTGATTGAAGAAACCCAGGAATCAGATCGAATTTTTGAATTAGTGCACGCGGTATTTAAAGAAATAAATTCTACTCGTTTGCCACTAGATTTTATTAAAGGTTTCTTCGAATTTAATATACTTTCCGCCTTAGGCTTTCAACCGGAATTAACTAAATGTATTGTGTGTGAAAGAGCCATTGATACTACGCAAAAATTTGGTTTTAGTATTGCCTTGGGCGGTTTAGTTGATAGTGATCATTTTTTTAGCGACCCTATGGCAGTAGTTCTGGATAAACCGACTGCGGAGGTGCTGTGTACCATGACTAGTGCCCCTTTAAAGCATTTTTGTGCCTGTGAAAATCTGGCAGAAGTCACCCCGCAGATTGCAAAAATTTCTGGCAACTTCTTGGATTATATGATGGAGAAAAATCTCCACTCCAAAGAATTCCTAGAAGAAGTCATTGATTTTTAATGGATTGCGTTAGCCCTCCGTATCCTTTAGGCGAAGGATGGGCCATCCTGGGCTTAAAACCCGTCATCCTGAACTCGATTCAGGATCTTATTTCTAATCTTCTTTCGCTACCATTTTGCTCGCCCAAAACGGTAGCACCAAAAGGGCGGCCCGACTGCGCCGAGCTATCCGTAATGTAAAATCGGCTTATCGCTAATGGTCGAAACTCCCCCTCGACAAGCTCGGGGTCAAACATCTCCCCGCACCGCCGATTTTACAAACGGCTCACACTCGGCTCCGTCAGGGCATAAGCTACTCCAGCTCCAACGCTCGGGTTTGGGAAAAGACGCTCGGACTCCAAGGGCCATGTAAAAACGCTATAGCGTTTTTACATGGCCTCTATAGAAAAAGAAATAGAAAGAAAAGTAGTTTCTTCTTAGATGCTAACCCCTAAATGCTATTTATCAGGTCTGGGAGCGGAAAACTCTTGACTGGAGGCGGATTTTATGGTAAGTTTAAATTATTGACATAGCCACAAACAAGACACCGAGTCAGACCTTTCTGACCGGATTACAGTAGTGGCAAAAAGGAGAAGCTATGCCTAAGCCAGTTTCTACTGATCAATCGCATCAGCTGATGTCCACATTGAGCACCAATGTGAAGTGGTCTGTGTTAGATGCGGATATAATCCAGGAGATTATCAAGGACCCGACGAATGCCGGTAAGCAGTTCACTCAGTTCCTCCGGAACGGTGGTCGGGTCATTGTCGGTAAGCCGACTATCATCCCCATCGACCGCACAATTCCTTTCAATCCTGCCGAATTCATCGGCAAGGGCTGGAAGATTGCGGAAGAAGATGAGAGGTCTCTGGCTCTCGCTGAAGTCAACTTGGACGATGTTCAGTTCGAAGACATGCTGGAATCGGGCGAGACTTTCATCAAAGGCGAGACCAAGCTTGAGCGCTTGAAGGTAGCTGGCCACATTCGGCTGGATGCCAAAATCTTCCAGACCTTATGGGAGAACCAACAGCTGATTCCGGAAAGCTGGAAGGAGAAGATTAACGGCAACACCCGTTACATTTTCTTCGATGGTACCATCTTGCTCAGCCCGGACGGTGGCCGGTACGTTCTCTACTTGTACTGGCTCGCTGGCTGGTGGTACTGGGACTGCCGCTGGCTCGGCCGCGACTGGGATGTCGGCAGTCCGTCTGCGGTGCTCGCAAGTAAATAGCCCTTGGGGCTAAGAACCTTTGCCCTGCCCTTTGTCCCTTTGAACTTGATTTTTACCCCTGTTCGCAAGAACAGGGGTTGTTTGTATATGCTAAACTAGTTGTGGAACTAGGCAAATAAGGCCAGTGATCACGGTTGCTGGCGGCCGAACCCAGTATCCATGCGATGAGAGTATTCCCGATCAAGGTTTGGAATAGAGGTTGCATGTAGAAACTTCAAAAAATGAAGATACTTGGTATAGGGTGCTAAGACATTCGAAATGTCGCATAAAATACAGCCTAGAGAATATTCTAAAGGCAGTGGACATGGATGGTGCCCCATACAATAAGGATTGCCTTCAATCGCTGGAATGACGAGCGCAAGGTGAATGTCAACCGCATTCGCAGGGTCAAACATCTCCCCGCACCGCCGATTTTACAAACGGCTCACACTCGGCTCCG
>CAYIGX010000028.1:0-5768 GCA_964363095.1 uncultured Candidatus Saccharibacteria bacterium | reverse complement strand
GTGACTTTTACCAACAAAGCGGCAGGGGAAATGAAACAGCGGATTATGCACCTGTTGCACCTTAAATCCGACAAGGCCTTTCACATCAGCACCTTCCATTCCCTCTGCTCGCGGATTTTGCGGGCCGACATCCAACACATCGGCAGAAATCAAAGTTTCACCATTTTGGACACTGACGAGCAAACCACTGCCATAAAACAAGCGATGAATGAATTGAATATCGATACCCAAAAATTTGCTCCCGGCGCTGTGTTAAATTATATCTCCTCGGCCAAAAGCGAATTAATCACCGCCGAAGAATACCCCGAAATGGCGTACGGCTATTTCCAAAAAATTGTCGCTAAAGTGTACCCCCGCTACCAAGAGATTCTACTTGCCAATAACAGCTTAGATTTTGATGACCTCTTGATGATGACAGTGCAATTGTTCCGCAACAACCCAAAGGTCCTCTCAAAATACCAAACCAAATTTAAATATATTATGGTGGACGAATACCAAGACACCAACACCGCTCAATATCAAATTACCAAGTTGTTAGCCGAAAAACATCATAATTTATTTGTGGTAGGCGATGACTGGCAATCGATTTTTTCGTTTAGAGGTGCCAACTATCGTAATATCTTAAACTTCCATAAAGACTATCCGGATACTCAAACCATTAAATTGGAAGAGAATTATCGCTCCACCCAGACCCTCCTCAATGGCGCCGCCTCAGTGATAGCGGCTAATAAAAATCGGAGTGACAAAAAACTGTGGACGAAAAATGGTGAGGGCGAGTTAATCACTCTGAAGCAGGTGTTTAACGAACAACAAGAAGGTAGTTATATTATTCAGGAAATATTACAGCGCAAATTTGCAGATACTGCTCTGGAATTCAACGACTTTGTGGTGTTGTACCGCACCAACGCCCAGTCCCGCGCCTTGGAAGAAGCGTTTCTACGCCAAGGCATTCCATACCGCATTATTGGCGGTACTCGCTTCTACGACCGCAAAGAAATTAAAGATGTGTTGGCTTTTATGAAAGTGGTTAATAATCCGCAAGATGATATTAGCTTAAAGCGGATTATCAATCTGCCGCCCCGCGGAGTAGGAGAAAAAACCTGGGAAGAACTGATTAAATATGCCCTGGAACATAACCGACCGACTAGTGAAATTTTATTAGATGTATCGGTGGGCGTTAAGGCTCAGGCCGAACTCCGGAAACTTGGCCAAATCTTTACCGAAGCTCGCACTAATAAAAGAGTGTTGTCTAAATTATTCGATTATCTATTAGAGAAAACCGGATACCTCATTTGGCTGAATGATAAAACCATTGAAGGCGAGACCCGCATCGAAAACGTCCGCGAGCTTAAAAGCGTCATCGAAAAATATGACATGCTAGATATCAAAATCGCTTTACTCACTTTTCTGGAAGAGGTCAGCTTAATCCAAGATATCGATAAATACGATTCGAACGAAAACGCTGTTAGCTTAATGACTCTGCACTCAGCCAAGGGGCTGGAATTTGATTATGTGTTTATTGCTGGATTAGAAGAGAATTTATTCCCGCATTCCCGCAGTATTTTAGATGAAGAAGAGCTGGCCGAAGAGCGCCGCCTTTGTTATGTCGGGATGACTAGGGCTAAGAAAAAATTATATCTGGTCCACACTATCCAACGGATGATCTACGGAAGCAGTACTCCTAGTTTGCCTTCTCGCTTTATTGATGATATACCAGAAGAGTTAATTAGTTGCGAGGATACTATGCCCACTATCACCAAAGCCATCCCAACCGAGACCAAATCCCAAATTAAGGTTAAAACCGGGGATTGGATAGAGCATAAGCATTTCGGCATCGGCAAAGTGATCTCGGTAGATAAACTGGAAATAGTCACCTCTTTCCAGCAGTTTGGTATTAAGCGGCTTGCGCGCGACCTGGCTCCCATTAAAAAAATTGACCACTCCAACGAAGTCACTGCCTAAATTGCCTACGGTATAATAATAATTGTTGAGCAAAGCATAAGGAGACAGATTGGATAATTTAAAGTACTCTGATTCCCAACCCGCAAAAGCCAAAAAATCTTGGTTCACCGCTGTCGCTGTGGGCTCCTTGATCCTGTTTGTCTATGCCTTGTACCGATTAGGGGACACTACCGACTCAACTAAAACTATCGCCGTAACCATTAATGGCCTCACCGAAACCTACACCACCCAAAGTGCCACCGTGGACGGGTTGGTGCGCGAACTTGCTCTGACTAATCTAATTATTGCGATTGCTCCTTCCCGCACCAGCACCTTAAATCATGTGCGCCAAATCACTATCACCACCCAGCCCACCTTGCGCAATACTGATGTGGCTACCAATATGCAGGCAACAATCCAAAAAGTACAGGCCGAATTAAAAAAAGAGGAGGAGGCCCTGGTAGTTCCTAAATCACTGATTCGCGAGGGCTATGCCACCTGGTATAAATTCGGGGATGGGATGAATACGGCCAGCCGGGAGTTCCCTCGTGGCACCAAAGTCAGGGTTATAGCTATTAATTCCGGGAAATATATTGATGTAGTGGTGAATGATTTTGGCCCGGAAGATTGGACAGGAGTGTCTCTCGATTTGAACAAACCGGCTTTTGCTAAACTGGCTCCCATTGGAGCCGGCATTATCCAAGTCCGCTACTACAAAATCTAAACAACCCGTATAATATTCCCTTCCTGCCAGAGGAAGGGTGAGCGGTGCCATGCATCGAATGGTGCATGGGGAAGGAGGGAGTACAAATTAATCACTCCCCACCCATGCACCATGCTGGGTAGCATGGCACCGCTAACCTCCCCTCCGTAAGGGGAGGGACTAAACACTAAATGTTAGCTTATGGACCTGACTAACCTCGATACTATTCGATTGATTCTCCGCGAATACAGATTGTCGGCTCAAAAACAACTAGGCCAACATTTTTTGATTAATTCAGAGGTGTTGGACCGAATTATTGCGGCCGCCAAATTGACCGACACCGACGAGGTCTTAGAGATTGGTCCCGGACTTGGCGTATTAACTCGTGCCTTAGCGCAAAATTCCCAGCAAGTGATCGCGATCGAAAAAGATACCGGCATGGCCAAGGCCTGCCGAGGGATCAATTCGGACCTCGCGAATATGAAAATTATCGAGGGTAACGCCCTGGCCCTTAACCATACTTTTTTTCAAGAACATTTTCCCAACAAAAAATATAAATTAGTCGCCAACCTGCCTTACTATCTTACTTCCGCCATTATCCGATTCTTCCTCCTCACTCCGACCCCTCCTGTTATGATGGTGTTGATGGTGCAAAAGGAAGTGGCGGAAAGAATTGTTGCCACACCCCCGCAAGCCAATCTCTTGAGTGTAGCTGTGCAATTCTACGGCACCGCTGAAATCATTACCCTTGTTCCTAAACAAAACTTCTGGCCGATTCCGAAGATTGATTCCGCCGTCATCCGAATTATCCCGCATAAAAAACTCCCGGCCAAAATTGACGACAAAAGATTTTTCCAAATTGTTAAAGCCGGTTTCGGTGAACGCCGCAAGCAACTGCACAATTCCTTATCTGGCGGACTGAACTTAGATGTTGCTCAGGCGAAAAAGATATTAACCAGCATCGGCATTTCCTCGGAGCGCAGAGCCCAAACCCTGACCATTGCCGAATGGATCAAGTTATATCAAAAAATTGGCAAATTATAAATAAATTAGGGAGGAAATTATGGCATCAATCGGATCAAAGGAAAGGTATCACCCCAAAAACGTCAACCAGCTCCACAAAAGCAATCTGGGGCTGAACGATAAAATCGCTGTTAATATTACCACGGCCGTTGGCACCATGTATGCCGTTTACTTTTTCGTGTTTGCTGTGGCTGGCTGGATGCTCTGGCAAACATATCTCACTCAAACTCCGTTTGATCCCTATCCGTTTGCTTTCTTGCTCTTTTTGAGTAATATCGTTCCACTACTATTGATGCCATTGATTATTGTGGGACAAAATATTCAAAACCGGCATGCGGAAATTAGAGCGGAAGAAGAATTTAAAACCACTGAATCAATCCACAGGGACATGGAAAATATTTTTATCCGGCTGGATGAACAAGACAAAGAAATTCTCAAGCAAACCAAATTGCTTGAAGAACTGATAGCCAAGAACAACTAACACTTTGTACCAATGGGAAAACTGTATGTGGTGGCAACGCCGATAGGGAATTTGGGGGATATGACTGTGCGGGGAATGGAAACTTTACGGACAGTGGATTTAATTACTGCCGAAGACACTCGCCACACCAAAAAACTGCTCGATCATTACCAAATTACCACCCCAATGGTGTCTTTTCATCAACATAGTCGGCTTAATAAGATCGATTACTTAATCGCCGAGTTATTGACCGGTAAAAACTTGGCACTGGTGACTGATGCCGGCACTCCCGGCATCCAAGACCCCGCTGGCGTCTTGGTGCAGGCCGCGAGGACAGCTGGAATAGAAGTAGTGGCAATACCGGGTCCCTCGGCCCTGACTGCCGCTTTAAGCATCGCCGGGGTTTCGGCGGACAGCTTTATCTTCCTCGGGTTCCTGCCCAAAAAGAAAGGCCGCGAAACTTTATTCAAAAAAGTGGCTGATGCAAATTGGCCATTGTTAATTTACGAGTCACCTATGCGGGTCGGAAAAACCCTCCGCGATATCGAAAAACATTTGGGAGTGCGCCAACTAATTATCTTCCGCGAACTCACCAAAAAATTTGAAGAAGTTCTGACAGGGGATAGCTCTCAACTACTAGAACATTTTACCCAAAAACCTCCCAAGGGTGAGTTTGTTATAATGATACTACCCGCCCAAGGCGAGGCAAGCCCGCTTCGACGCGAGGCAAGCCGAACAAAAAATAATTATGGTGCCGACTAAATCAAATAAAAAATCTGCCGGAATTAAAAAATTAAAATCTTTAATTCCTAAAAAAGCCAATTTCATTATCGTCTTGCCCGATGAAATCGAAGAAGGACTGCATTGGACTTTTTGGTTGCTAATGATATTGATCATTGTTTTTCTAATTAGCGCGGTTGTTATCAACTTTACCGACTTCCCCAAAACCCTCTCACTGCTATTCTAAAATAACTTAATAAAAATCCCTACTCGATGTAGGGATTTTTTTCAACTTTGACTTCGGTGCAATAACGCACCCTTTTGATGCCGGACAATTTGCGAGCAATTTCTTCACTGTGTGCCCAAACCAATGTATGGACACTGGTCTCTCGGTCACGAACCAAGAAACCAAATGGACCCGCCCCCCAACTGCTATGTTCGCCAGTACTACCCTGCCAAAGAATGCCCAACTTGTTTAAGGCGGCTTCGGCCGCCCGCTGAGCAGAGACGGCGTTCACTCGGGCAGTAAGTGACATGAAATCATTCATTTCTCTTTGGTCTCGAACATCGTGACAAAGCACCGTCACCCGGTACTCCGCCTCCATTATGCTCATGTCGCATTTTTCTCCCCCGGGAGCAGGGAAGGGTACGACTTGGCCTTGACTGCCACCATATCGGCGACGGCGTTTGGCCGCTAGACGACGAGATTTTTCCCCCGACTCAGAAGGAGAAGGAGTCGAGACATTAACTATTTCGCCGTAGTGACAATCAGTTGCCTGGTTGCCGCAATGATGGCCTTGATCACATCTGGGGCACTCACAGCCACAGATATAGACCTTTTTCCCCGCCATCTTGGACATAGTGGGGCTCATTAATATCACCTCTTCCTTGGTATTGGTATTTGAAATAAAGGTACAGATT
>CAYIGX010000027.1:0-5853 GCA_964363095.1 uncultured Candidatus Saccharibacteria bacterium | reverse complement strand
CCCGCCATGCTCGCGCTTAGTCATTAATCTCCCCGCCAAAACTACTTTCTTCTTTTTGCCAGACCACAGATCAAATTTCTGATCCGCCTCCTTGTTTTCGCAAGTTTTATGCGATTCAGCTGGATACGGCTCAATCTTTTTAGTGCGGAGTTCTTTTAACTTCCCCAGCTTAACTTCGCGTAATTCGTCTATCTCGCTCATAACCTCGGTTTAACCTGTATACAAATCAAATTATACCAGTTTTTACCTGGTGGCTGAAGTCAACTTTCACTATCGCATATTTAGATAAACTTGAAGCTCTTATAGAATGTTTCGTAATCAGGGTCTACAATCGCTCCATTGCTAATCGAGTATATCTTGCTATTATACTCAAACACAATTATTACTGACTGCCACCCATCAACTTGCGCTGTGGTTATGGTGGCTTTTGTAGCGTTTATCCCATTTAATAAAATGTTTTCTCTGGTTTCCGCACGATCGTTCCATTGACTTCCCATAGAACGTATCACCGCATCTACAGTTGTGTCACTAGAGTCATATATAACTATACCCCATTGATAATCTTCTTGTATATTTAGTGGACCAAAACCAACATTTTCTTGTTGTAAAGTAGGATGCTGATAGAAGTTGACTTTCCACCCAACCGGATATTTAACACTAAACTTATATTTATTATTTGTGTATGTTTGCCATCCTGTCGGAATAGCTGGCGTCACTGGTTTAACTGTGTTATTGGTCACAGTATTATTAGTAACTGGATTAGTGCTGTTATTCAAAGGCACTTGGTTGTTAGTTGTGTTGTTTAATATCTGATTATTGGTCGTATTATCGACTGGTTTATTCAACCAACCTTGGCTGTAAACTAACCAGCCGATTAAAACAACCATCACTATCCCCAAGATAATGTTTAGATTTTTTGCATTCATCGTTTTTTATTTAACAACTAAGCTATTATTTCACTTCCAATATTTCACACTTTTTGGCGCCATCGGGAGTAGTAATATCAACTATGTCCCCTTTCTTGTGGCCCATCAAGGCCTGACCAATGGGAGATTCATTCGAAATCTTACCGGCCAAAGGATTGGCTTCGTTAGAACCGGCAATTTCATATTCTCGCATATTGCCCCCAACCGAAACTTTCACATGAGAGCCCAGCGACACTCGGCCATTGGTGCGATTATTATCATCAATCACTTTGGCCACTTTGACCATAGCTTCGATTTCGGCAATTCTGCCTTCAACAAAAGATTGCTTAGTTTTAGCTTCGATATATTCCGAATTCTCCGAGAGATCGCCCAGTTCGCGAGCTTCTTTGATTCTTTCGGTAATGCCCTTGCGCTCTTCCAATAATTTAGCTAACTCTGTCTTTAAATCTTCTAGCCCAGCACGAGAAACATATAGGTCCTGATTAGACATGTGATAACAATTTAAACAATATAAAAGGTAGTCCCCTTTGATTACATATACATTTAATACAGGTATTGGGGATTGTCAAGAGCGTCTATTTTTTCGCTCCCACCCTCCCATATTCAGCGGCGGCAATTAGGTTGTTCAAGAGAGAGCTCACAGTTAGCGGCCCTACCCCTCCTGGAACTGGGGTTAGGTATTTCGCTTTTTTCGCCACCGATTTAAACTCGACATCCCCCACCCAACTGGCGCCCTGCTTGGTAATCCCTACATCGATGACAACCGCTCCAGTTTTAACCATACTGCCCTTGATTAATCCGGGATGCCCGACCGCCGAAATTATTATATCCGCATCTTTGAGTAATTTGGGTAAATCAGAGGTTTTATCTTGAGCAATCGTTAAAGTGGCTTTGTGGTGAGCCAATATTAAGCTTAGAGGCAGTCCCGCTGTATAACCCAAGCCCACTAAAACCACTTTCTTGCCCGTTAGGGTGATTTTATATTTTTGCAACAGCGCCATCACCCCTTGAGGGGTCGCCGGAACAAACAATTCTTGTCCAAATGGCAATAAACCCATATTCATCGGATGCAGACCATCCACATCGCGCCTAGGATCGACTTCAGAAATTAACTCCAAAGGATTGAGTTTGGGCGGCAGAGGCAACTGGATAATAATTCCATGAATTTTCTTATCTTTATTTAAGACCCCGATCTTTTGTTTGATTTGCTCTTTCGTGGCACTTTGCTTAAATTCAGCCAAAAAGAAATTCAAGCCCAATTCAGCACACAATTTTTCTTTATTTTTTACATACACCAAGGATGCCGGATGTTGTCCCACCAAAACAACTGCCAACCCCGGCGTGATACCGCGTTGTTTTAACGCTGCAATTCTTTTTTGCAGTTTGGGCTTTTGCTCCTGCGCTAATTTTTTACCGTCTAAAAGTATCATTAAATTAATTTTAGAATATCTTTATAAGTTACGACTGCAATCAATAATAGCAGTAACAGAAATCCAACCGTATTCACAGCATTTTCGATATGACCGGGGATTTTTTTACCCCGCCGTACCAATTCGGCCAAAACAAAGACCAGCCGGCCGCCATCGAGGCCCGGAAATGGCACTAAATTAATCACACCCAAATTAAGCGACAAAAAGATGACAAATTGAATCACCCTAAACCAACCCATTCGGACCATATCCGCTGTAATTTTCGCAATCCCAACTGGTCCAGATATTTCGGTAGGGATACTGGCAGTCGTAAATAATTTATAAATTAAACCGGCGATACTCAATGTAATCAGCCCGAGTACTTTAATGGTTTCCTGAAGCGCCAACCACGGCACTTGCCACCAGACATAATGCACCCGATCCACGCTACGATCCAATAAAACGCCAACTTCTAATTTACCTCCTTGGTTGCGCGCCGGAGTTACTATTATGGTTTGTTCGGCACTATTGCGTTGCACGACAAATTTAATAGCACCGCTTCCCCGAGATTGAATATAATTTTTAAATTCTTCTGGCAAAGTAAACTGCTTTCCATCTACTGTCACCAAAAAATCTCCGGGGAGTAAACCGGCTTTGGTGGCCGCAGATTTCTCGACCACGCCGGCAATTACCGTCCGCGATTCCACTTTGGTATTATCTGCCACATATTGCTCTATTGGAGTGACTAAGGGTGGCATCGATGCCCAAAATCCTATCATCATCGCGACAAAGCCAAATACAATATTCAGCAGGACCCCACCCACCACAACTGTCAATTTGGCTAAGGGTGTTTTGCTAGAAAAAGCCCATTTGTCTTTGAGGAATTCATCGCCTTCTCCGTATAACCGCACAAATCCACCAAATGGGATCAAGTTCAAAGAATAAATCGTGTCGCCCTTTTTTCTGCCCCACAGGCGCGGGGGGAGTCCAAACCCAAATTCTTCTACCCTCACACCCGCACGCCGGGCAAAATAAAAATGCCCTAGTTCGTGCACAAAAATGACCACACTAAAAATGACGATGAAAGCAATGATTATGAGGAGCATAGATTAATAGTTACGCTGAGTAATAAAATTGACTAAGGCCTGTAATTTTTGTTGGGGAACAGATTCCGGCAACTCTCCTAACAATAATTCTGCCCTACTGGTATAATCTTCCGCCAATTTACGCGCATACGCAATGCCTCCGCATTCTTCCAGCACAGCTTTAACTTGCTCTATTTCGGTGGCACTGGCATTAGTTTTGCCTAAGATAGTTTGCAGGAGCGCTTGTTGAGCTGGGTTCGCTTGATGATAAGCATGGACTGCGATTACAGTTCTTTTCCCTGCCCTGATATCTGAACCTACGGGCTTACCTAATTCCGCTTCATCGCCGATAATTCCTAAAATATCATCTTGCAATTGAAAAGCTAACCCCGCCTGACGGAAGATCTCGGCTAATAATTTTACAGTGGGGTGATTTGGTTCTACCCTATTTAGACCGATCAGCGCCCCCGCCGTAGCACACCAAGCTAGGGTTGAAGCTGTCTTCCGATCCAACATGGTTAAAATGTCTTCTTCTTTTATTTGCTCTAAAGGTTTAATCGAGTATTCCACATCTAACATTTCGCCATTTAAAACCTCAGGTAACCAATCGGTCGTGAGATGATTCACCAGCCACCGCACTACTTCCGGATGCACCGTGACTGGTAACGAATTGACCATACTCGTGGCCATGGCTTGTTGAATATCCCCCACCAACATCGCCAAATTGCGTGACCAAGCGTCTAACTCTGGCGGGACGACCCGCTCGCGCCAAGTTTCCCGATAATAAGCATGCATACTGGGTCCACCTCGCCGGAGGTCATCGTTATCAATGATATCGTCATGTACGAGCGTCCAGGTGTGCGACAGCTCGATCGCGGCCGCGGCTGGAATAGCCGCCGCCACATCACCTCCCACAATTTCGGTGGCCCATAATAAAATCGCTGGGCGTAAGCGCTTGCCGCCTTTTCTGACATAAAATGTTACCCCATCGCGCAAATAATCCGGAGCAATTTTGGCAATAGCGGGATATTGCAAAATATAGTCAGTGATTAACTGGCCGGTGGCTTTTAATTCAGTAACTAAATCCTTTGCCATTATTTGCCAAAATTTCTTTTCCGCTGAGCAAAATCTTTGAGGGTTTTATCCAGCTCTCGGGCATTAAAATCTGGCCACAGCGTGTTAGTAAAATAAAGTTCGCTGTAAGTGCCTTGCCAAGGTAAAAAATTACTCAACCGAGTGATGCCACCCGTGCGCACAATTAGATCTGGGTCAGGGAGGCCTCTTGTATCCAATAGGTCAGCAAAATTAGTTTCGGTTAATTTGCTTTTTTGCAGTTTAGCTTTTTCGACGGCGCGCAAAATTTCGTCTCGCCCGCCATAACTCAACGCCAAAGTTAAGGTGCCGGTTTGATTATGCTTTAATTGATTAATAGATTTGTCGAACAAACTCTGGGTGGATTTAGGAAAATCTTTTAGGCGGCCAATGACCCGCAGTTGCCAGTTTTCTTCCTCCAATAAGGCCGTATATTTTTTGATAGCGGCTTCCATTACCCCTACTAAATGAGTTACTTCGCTTTTACTTCTGCCCCAATTTTCAGTAGAAAAACCATAGACAGTTAAATATTTAATTCCCCGCTCCCCGCAAGCGCGTACGGTTTTTTCTAAAGCCAAAACTCCGGCTTGATGGCCGCGATAGGTCGGTAAGCCCTGCTGTTTCGCCCAGCGGCGATTACCGTCCATGATAATTGCCAGGTGCTTGATGGATGTTTGCATAAAGATTAAACTACTCGCAATTCGTTAGCTTTGTCGCTAGCTAATTTATCGATCTCCGCCACCGCCGCATCGATTAAAGTTTGGCAATCTTTTTTCTCGCGGTCTAATTCGTCTTCGCCTACTCCGCCTTGGGCGGAATGTTTATCTAATCCTTCGAAGGCCTCTCTCCGCAAATTCCGGATCGCAACGCGAGCATCTTCGGCCATACGTTGGATTAATTTAACCAATTCTTCGCGCCGTTCGTTACTTAAAGGGGGAATGCTGACTCGTATTTTATCACCTTCATTGACAATCCCCAGGCCCAGATCGGCCGCCACGATCGCTTTTTCAATCGCCGCTAAATTTCCTTTATCCCAGGGCTGAACCAGTAGCTGTCTCGGTTCGGGAATAGCAATAGAGGCCAGATTATTGATCGGCATCTTTTGGCCATAGACATCTACTTGCACCATATCCAGTAAGGCGGCGTTGGCTCTGCCACTTCTGACCCCCGAAAATTCGGCAACTAAGTGTTGCTTGGCACTAGCAATTTTTTGGCTTAACTCAGATTTGATGGTGTTCATAATTAAGACCGATCCCCCACTTCGAACCGCACGAACCGAGCGATTTTAATATTTTCTTTCAGAATCACTACGGTCTCGGCCATGATATTTTCGACAGTTAG
>CAYIGX010000026.1:0-6211 GCA_964363095.1 uncultured Candidatus Saccharibacteria bacterium | reverse complement strand
CCAAACACCCCCCAAATTTACCCGCCGCTAAAACCGGCGGGTTTCTTGTTGAGGTTATAATGTATTCAGGGGCGGGGTGCCATTAGTCAAAAATTTGTGGGGGATTTGGTTGGGGGAGATAATAACCATATTTGGAGATTATACTTGACTATATGAAATATATTTCATACGGAAGATGCTAAGAAGAAGATGGGAATGACCGGGTCTTATTGGATGTGGTGATTAATCTTGTGATATAATGCCATTGCTATGGATAAAATCACTGCTTTTATCAAGCGTCAGGGAAAGAGCTATTTCGCGTGTAGCCCGAGTTTGGCTGGATGCTATTCACAAGGGCAAACTAAAAAAGCGGTGGTAGCTAATTTTACTAAAGCTGCCAAAGTACATTTGGCGGCTCGGAAAGATATTGAAAAACGCCTAGCCAAGAGAATAGGGATTCAGACAGTTGAACTAATCTTAGGGAGTCGTGCCTAAATTACCGGCAATTACTGGCGATCAGTTGGTTAAGGCATTATTGCAGGTAGGTTTTGTGCAAATTAGACAAGAGAGCAGTCATGTTTCCTTGTGGCGGGAGCGAGATAATCAACACATTACTGTCCCTGTGCATCGTGGCAAGATGATAGGCAAGGGGCTTTTGAATAGAATTCTGAAAGATATTGGCCTGACAGTGGACGATCTAAAAAAACTGCTGTAAACAGAAATAAAGCGTCAGAGAAAATTCAGCATGCATAATTATTAGTTGTGTTATTTGACCATATGAAATATATTTCATATGGTATATGTATATGACTCAAAGCTTTATCACAAAACTTAGGAAAGATAAGACATTTCAAAAGCTTTATGATATCGAGAAGAAGAAGATAGATATTGCTATCGCTCTAACTGAAGCCAGGGCGGCAAAGGGTTTGACCCAAAAAGAAGTTGCCAATAGGGCAAAGGTGACTTGGCGAACCGTTTCTGATATTGAGAATTGTAAGGCCAATTTTAGTTTTAGCACTATCAGCAGGGTTTTTGCGGCAGTGGGCAAGAATTTGACGTTGCAGATCAGCTAAACGAAATGAGGTCCTCAATCTGTTCACTATCTGATGTTTTTTTGTATTAAATTAAAATAGATGCTAAATGTTAGCCCTTAGATGCTAAAATGGGCTTATGGGAGGGGTGCCATTGGTCAAAAATTTATGGGGGATTTGGTTGGCGTCGTTAATTGCGACGGTGGCGTTTTGGATCATTATTTGGAAATTCGACCCTGAACACACCCATTGGGCGGTCTTTGCGCTACTATTCGCCAGTTTTCTGATTTTTTGGGCCGGAGTTCTGACAACTTTGTTGTATTTTTGGTATCTGAAGCGCGGTTTATTAGATTTTTCCGGACTGTTCTCATCCTCCTTAAAATTAGGTATTATCGGTAGTGTAGCGCTAACGGCTGGGTTTCTTCTTCAAACCATTCATACTCTCACATGGTGGAACGGATTAATGGTGGCCGTTATCGCCTTTATACTCGGTCTATATTTTAAAGATTAGTTGGAAGATAAACTTAAACAATTATTAGCCGAAGCCAAAGTTGCTATTGCCGCCGCCGGCATGGCAGATTTGCAATTGGTAGAAGCGCGCCTGCTGGGACGCAAGTCACAGTTAGCGGAAATCATGTCGGATTTGGGTAATTTGTCGTCCGAAGAACGGAAGAATATCGGGATTTTAATTAATCAGGTAAAGGCGGAAATTGTTCGGCTGTTAGAAGCCAAAAAACAAGAGGTGTTGGCATTAAAACAACGGTCTGCCACTAATCGCGATACCACTATTCCCGGAATTCGGCCAGAAATTGGCCACCTCAGCCCCTTAACCTATATCAATAGAGAACTCGTGGATATTTTTAAAGAATTGGGATTTGAAGTAGCCGAAGGCCCCGAAGCCGAGACCGAACAATATAATTTCGATATGTTGAATATTCCTGCGAGTCACCCCGCGCGAGATGAATGGGATACTTTTTGGCTCAAGCACGAGTTAGATGGCAAAAATAACACATTATTGCGCACTCACACTTCGCCGGTACAGATTAGATATATGTTAAGCCACAAACCACCGATTAGAATTATCGCGCCCGGGCGAACTTTCCGATATGAAGCCGAAGACGCTACCCATGCGGCCGTTTTTTCGCAAATTGAAGGGCTGATGATTGATAAAAACATTAATGTCGCGCATTTGAAGTCGGTGTTACTTCATTTTGTGCACAGAATATTGGGTGATGAGCACGATATTCGCTTGCGTCCAAGTTTTTTCCCCTTCACCGAACCCAGTTTTGAAGTCGATATTTCTTGTGGACTCTGCCGCGGCGCGGGGTGCAAAGGATGCTCCAATAAAGGATGGTTAGAATTGATGGGGGCGGGCATGGTGCATCCAGAGGTTCTCAGGAATGTTGGAATTGACCCGAATGAATACAGCGGGTTTGCGTTTGGAGGCGGCATCGAGCGCTTGGCGATGTTGAAATATGGGATTGATGACATCCGCTGGTTGCTTTCGGGTGATATGAGATTTATAAAACAATTTTGACAGCAGGTTAGCGGGTCAGCGGGTCAGCAGGTTAGAAGTTTAGTTGGGCAGTATTTAAACAAAATGAGAGATTATAAAGATTTAAAAATTTGGCAAAAGTCGGATGAATTAGCTGGAATTATTCATGAAACATCTTCAAAATTTCCCAAGGATGAATTATTTGTATTAACATCTCAGATTAGAAGATCTTCCTTATCTATACCAACAAACATTGTGGAGGGTTTCTATCGCACCAAGAAAGAGTTCATCCATTTTCTTGTGATTGCATTTGGCTCACTCAAAGAAACGGAATATCTGTGTGCAGTGGCATTCAAGAGAAAATATATCAACAAATCTGATTATGACCGAGCTCAAGGACTAACTACTGAATTATCAAAAATGATTTCTGTATTTATCAAAAAACTAACCTGCTAAAATTCTAACCCGCTAACAAACTAAGAAAATGAAATTTTCTTACAATTGGTTAAAAGAATTAGTTGAATTTAAAGACAGCCCAGAAGGACTCTCGGATTTGATTAACACTCATATTACCGAAGTCGAAACTCTGGAAGGGGAGTCGAGCGGATATATGGGAGTAATTGTGGCGGAGATTTTGCAAATTGATGCGCACCCCAATGCCACCAAATTGCACTTAGTTACATTGGATATTGGCCTCGGCAAACGCGTGACGGTAGTGTGCGGGGCGAGCAACATTGAGGTTGGCCAAAAAGTGCCATTAGCACTAGTGGGGGCAAAATTACCGGTTGGAGAAATTAAAGCGGCGGTGATTCGGGGGGTCGAATCGACCGGGATGATTTGTAGTGGCGAAGAGTTGGGAACGGAGAAAAAATCTGACGGTATTTTAGTGTTGGATAAAAAGGCCTCAGTGGGGCGGCCGGTGCAAGAATATTTAACAATTTCTGATGACACTATATTGGATTTAAAAATTTTATCGAATCGGCCGGATTATTTATCGTATGTGGGATTAGCTAGGGAGATTTCGGCTGTGTTACTAACGAATGACCCCACAGCTAGAATCAAGGATTATTTTTTGAATATTAAATTAGATTATCCGGAAGACATCTCCGTAAAAACTTCTGACAAAGTAGTAGTCAAGGTACCAGAGGCGGAAATTTGTCCTAAATACTTGGCGCATTATGTGGCGGATGTCGAAGTTAAAGAATCGCCCGATTGGTTACAACAAAAATTACTTAGCAGTGGCATCCGACCAATTAATAACATTGTAGACATTTCTAACTATGTGATGTTGGAATTAGGGCAACCGGTGCATGCATTTGCGGCCGATAAAATGAATGACGCTACAATTGTGGTGCGCCGGGCGGAAACGGGAGAGCAAATGTTTGCTTTGGACGGGAAAACCTATAAATTAAACCCCGAAGTTGCAGTAATTGCCGATGCGATTGGCCCGATTGCCTTAGCGGGCATTATGGGTTCGGAGTCAAGCGGAGTAACCGATTTAACCCGTGATATTGTGGTCGAAGTCGCTACTTTTAATCCGGTAACAATTCGACGGGGCAGTAAAAGTTTGGGCTTATCTACTGATGCGTCCATTAGGTTTGAGCGGGGATTACAGCCCTATTTAGCGGATTTGGCGATGAAGCGAGTATTAAATTTGATTCATCAAATTATTCCGGAGGCAAAAATTGCTACGGGCGATGTTGAAGTGGCGCAGCCAGTCGAAGCAAATCAACCGATTGAATTTACAGTGGAAGAGATTTCTAATTTTATCGGGACAAAAATTTCTGCCAACGATATAACTAAAATTTTGCAGAGATTAGGTTTTGAAGTAAAGGTTAATGGAAAGAATTTATCGGCCATCTCGCCACCTTGGCGTGCTGACATTAAAGAAAAGGCCGATATTGCCGAGGAGATTGTACGTATTTGGGGTATTGATAAAGTGGAACCCGCTATGCCTACAGTAGCGCTGTCGGCGCCACTTCCAAATTTGAAATTGCAAAAAATTAATCAAGCGAAAGACCTGTTGGTTAAATGTGGATTTTCGGAAACGCCCAGCCACTGTTTTATTGGTGAGGAATGGGCAGGAAAACTTGGGATTAAATTAGACGATGAATTAAAAATTAGTAACCCCTTAAATAGGGAGTGGTCTCATTTGTCCTCCAATATTTGGCCTAATTTATTAGGGTTTATGCAAAACGCTGGGAGCGAGCCCATTAAGATATTCGAAATTGCTAATATCTTCTTACCTCCGGAAGGGAAAGGGCCTGGATTCCGGATCGAGTCCGGAATGACAGAGAAAAACCACCGTCATCCTGAACTTGCGTCAGCCCTCCGTAGCTCGAAGAGCGAAGGACGGGATTCAGGATCTGGGGTTTTGCCTGTGGAAATCCCACTGATTTCAGTACTAGTGTCTGGTAAAAACAAAGAGGCCTATCGGACACTCCGCGGAGTGGTGGAGTTAATCGTTGCCGGTGTGCCCAAATTAAAACTGGTGGCGATACCGGGTAGTATGGAAGACAATTTTATTAATATTTTGCGGGTGATGAGGAACCGAGAAATTATTGGCACTATCGAAGAAGTAAGCCCTCGACTAGCCAGCACTATCGATGTGCCGGAAAGCACGGTGTGGGCGGAAATTGATTTGCAAAAACTAATTGAGCTTGGGGAGGGGATAACCAAATTTAAACAAATAAGTCGTTTTCCGTCTTCGCAATTCGATATTTCGGTGGAATTATCTCCAACTGTTTCTGCCGGAATGATGATTGATGAAATTTGGCTCACATCCATGTTGATTAAATCAGTAGAAGTGTTTGATGTGTATCAATTGCCTGCCTCGCCGAGTCAGGGCGGGCCGACTGGGGGTCGTAGCCTCGCCCAGGGCGGGCGTAGTGTGGGTCTTCGGATTACTGTTCAAGCCGATGATCGTACCCTTAATGACGCCGAAATCAAGTCACTCGAGAGTAGAATTGTGAATCTAATTACCACCCAATACCGCGGCCACCTGCGCTAAAGAATTATTTAACTTCCAGAGCGGATAATTTGGTCTGCCTTAGGAGTTGCGCAGGGGAGGGGAATCAGATAAAATAAAAGGGTAGTTGGAGAGAGGAAATTCCCCCCTGCTCTAATTCTGAAATTATGCCAAACAAGAAAAAAATAACTCCAAAATCTAAACCCACTCCGGCTAAAAAACCGGCGATTAAGGCTAATGAGAAACAACCTGAGGTTAAGACCAGTAAAGCCACTCAAAGTTACGGAGCTAAAGACATTCAGGTACTCGAAGGGTTAAAACCGGTCAGAAAACGTCCGGGAATGTACATTGGTTCCACGGGGGTCGCTGGTTTGCACCATTTAATTTGGGAAATTGTTAATAACTCCATCGATGAAGCCATGGCCGGCCATGGCAAGGTTATTAAAATTAATATAAATAAAGATTATTCCATTTCCGTAGAAGATGATGGCCGCGGGATTCCGGTCGATATCCATCCTGTCACCAAGAAGTCCGCTTTAGAGACGATTATGACTACCCTGCACGCTGGCGGCAAATTCGGAGGCGGTGGCTACAAGGTTTCGGGTGGACTCCATGGGGTTGGTGCCTCGGTTGTGAATGCCCTGTCCGAATATATGAAGGCCGAAGTCGGCCGGGATGGTTATTTGTGGATGCAAGAATATAAGCGAGGCGAGGCCTTGGCGCCAGTCAAAAAATCTG
>CAYIGX010000025.1:902-6357 GCA_964363095.1 uncultured Candidatus Saccharibacteria bacterium | reverse complement strand
TAAGCATGGCGAGAGAGGATGGATTATTACTTATGGAAATAGTTCCAAAGATAGGCGAAGACCCAGCCGAAGATGTAGCCGATGACAAAAGTGACTATTAGCAACATGATAGCCGCTCCCCAGGCAAATGGCAGCATATTCCAAGTCCACTGCATCATATGTAGAGACAGAATCCAATCAGCAAATCCCTTAGCCCAGCCGAAACCGATAAAAATTAGCCACACCAAGTGGATCAAGGTAGCAAAACTGCCCAGCGTCATCCCAGTGCCATGAGTGCTCAATTGTTTCATCACAACCCCCACATCGTTAGATGTGCTCCGTTTCCCAAATCTCTTGAATTGGGACATCGGAGTTACATTATAAATATAATAAAACCACTTACATCATATAAATATAGCTGTTATTTAGCAAGGTAAGCGGGTAAAATAAAGGTATTCATTTGTCTATTTTTTATGTCACCTCATAAACCAAAATTAGATTTGATCACTGATCGCATTTATGTGGGAATGTTGTGGTTGATCGGAGGGATAGTGGCCATTGTGCCCCTCTGGGTGCCGACTTACGTTTTTATTGGGATTTCTTTTAATAAGGCCGCGCTGTTTTATGCACTGGTTACTATTTTAGTTCTCTTGTATGTGATTTTAATTTGGCGAGACAAAAACTACCTCCCAAAATTTAATTTTGTGGGCTGGAGTTTTGTAGGATTGGTAGTAATTTTGGGTATAGCTACAATTACTTCTGTTCAACCTTACTTAAGTTTTTGGGGGACATTTAACCGCACCGATGGTTTGCTGATGTGGCTGTATTATCTGGTATTTTTTATTATTACTACCAGTGTTGTCACCACTCGGTTGGCTTGGTGGCGAGTAGTGAGTATCAGCTTAGCAGGAACTCTCGGAGTAGTATTGTATGGATTAGGACAGGCCTTGCTTTGGCCTGGAGTAGTAGCATCAAGCGATCGTTGGCGCATAGGTTCGACTTTGGACAATCCGGTATTTTTGGGTGGCTACTTGGCTTTAGCTTTGCCGTTGACTCTCTCTTGGGCATTAACTAGGATAGATCGGCGTTGGCGTTATGCCGGATTGATTTTAGCGTTTTTAGAAATAGTAACTTTAGCTCTGACTTGGTCGCGCGGGGCTTGGCTCTCGGCTATTATCGGCGGATTTGTCTTTGCGATAATCTATCTGTATTGGTTTCATCGCCCTTGGGCTACCCGAGCCACAGTAGGATTGGTTGTGGGGTTGGGCCTAGTGTTGTTTGGGTTAGGTGTAGGACAAATCTTACCAGACCAATCCAATTGGTATAGAGCATCACGCTATTTGTTACGCACAGAATCTATCGCTTTGCGTTATCAACTCTGGCGGGTTGCAGGGCAGGCCATTGTGGAACGTCCATTGTTGGGTTGGGGATTAGAGAACTTTAGTGTGGCGGTTGATAAGTATTATCAAGTTTCTCCGGATATTGATGTGCCCTTCTCAGAAACCCATACTGATCGCCCTCACAACGAATATCTGGGCATGGCAATTAATGGTGGTATTTTTACTCTGTTGGCTTACCTTGCTTTATTGTTATCGGCCATCTGGTTAGGTTATCGACAGGTGATGAAATTGGTTCGTCAGCGTAAAACCTTTGCCGAATCAATTTTTTATTTGGGTTGCTTGGCAACAGTAATTACCTATATGGTTTTTGCTTTCACGGCCTTCCAATTAGTCGATATTATCCCATATCTTTTATTAGCGCTAGTCGGATTAGGACAAATTTTTTGGGAGACATCAACCAGGCGTCACAAACTCAATTTCAATTGGGAGAAGCCAGCCAGTTTCATTATCGGTATTGGTATAGTTGTTTTGTCCTACTGGTCAGTCATTCAACCGATAATGGCAGTGCGTTTAGCCGATCAAGCTACAATAGCTTTCCAAAATCATGATTTTGCTAAATCGGAGAAGTTGTTTAAAGACGCTCTTCAACAACACTCCTATTTATCTAACCAGATTCGGGGGCAAATGGCAGTTTTGGCTGATAATGCTCGGGCCAATTTTAATAGTGATGCGGAATTTAACGATTTTCAACGACAAACTGGCGAGTGGATTCAACAAAATCATAGTGTCGAGCCGTTGAATAGCTATTACTATTTAATTTTTGGGATGTATTACGGTCATTTAGCGCAAGTTTGGCCAGAATATTTGAGTCAATCGGAAACGAGCTTCCAAAAAGTCATAGAATTGGCTCCCCAGAAAGCGGAAACTTATTGGCAATGGGGAAATATTTATGGCCGAATAGGCAAAATAGATCAGGCACAATTAAAGTACAGCCAGGCCTTAGAATTAGAGCCCTCTAATAAATTTATTAATTACCAGGTCGGTAAATGGTATTTGGCAGAGAAGAGCGACTTGAGCCAAGGATACACGCTGATTCAAAAAGCCCTAGAGCTTGGCTATATGCCCAAATTAAGCGATGTCAAGCTGGTAACCCAGTTTTTGGAAGAGCAGGGTCAACTAAAGCAGGTTGAGCAAATTTACCAGACGCTTATTGCTCACGGTGCGGATTATTTCGATCAAGATTTAACCCAAACCGAATTAGCTGAATTTTCTAAACGCCATAATTAGCGCAGGCGTTGTTTTATTATTCTATTCTCCTGTGTCTGAAAGCCGTACCAGATCCTGATTTCAGATATTTTTCGAATTGTAACGCCTTAATTTTGTTGTTAAAACAACAATACCAATGCAATTTAGCTGGCAAATGCTGTTTAGTTGATAAATATTTGCCATGATTGTGATCTCTGACGCGTTTTTTAAGATCATCAGTTGAACCGACATAGGGCTGTTTATTCACTAGTCTGAGTATATAAACGTAATACATAAGTTTAGTATAATTGATGCCCTCCTTCGTTAAAACTTCGGAGGACATCCTTCGCCTTTATTGATTCATAATGATGGCTGCGCCATCCGAAGCTCCCTATAAGGAGCGGAGGATGGCGGAAGTGACGGGGCATGGAACCCATTCGCCCGATTGGCTCATTCAATAGGGCTTCCGCCCTCTTGCTGAAATCTAACGATTTCAGTCACCCCGTACGGGGAACCAAATGTTTCCCCGACCCCCTTCTCGGGTTCTCGCCCCGCGATGTCAGCTAATCAAAAAAGCCGAACATGCTCGTTCGACTCTTTTGATGGCGGAAGTGACGGGGCTCGAACCCGCGACCTTCTGCGTGACAGGCAGACGCTCTAACCAACTGAGCTACACCTCCACTAGACGCTACGCGTCAATTAAGAATTACGAATTATAAATTAAAAAAGGGGGTCCAGTTCCCGTTGTCTGTTTTTTTAATTCTTAATTATTAATTTTTAATTGTAGCTGATTTTTGGGCCATCAGCAAGTAAATTAGCTACCAGAGCTATTTTAATATATCCAGCACAATGACACCAGAGTTATCTGCAGTGGCGCGAAAGAGGGCTTTCTTGGTGAGTATCAGGGTTAGCACAGTCGCTTCGTCGCTGGTTTCAGTTAATCTAGCTTCTTGGATCAATTGCGGCTCCGCCGTTTTAGGGTCAGGTGTAGAGAAAATGGCCAAGGGCTTATCTTTAGGTAAATTGGCGACGGCGGTATCGCTAAGCTTAACTTTAATTTGATAAGGAGTGTCAGCCGAATCTGCAACTACTATTTCTTCGATGCTCAAGTAAGGAATCACAATATCTTCAGGACTGGCAGTCGAGCGATTCAGCTCCGTCTCGATCAATAATCGATGGAATTTGGCATCTTCGCTGTAACTGATATTTTTTAAAATATGAAATCCACCTAAATTACCAAAGGCAATTTCTTTCTCTGAGAAACCTTGATTAATGGGATTATATTGGTTGGTCAGATTTTTCCCCGCGGTGCTGAAATAGCCATACAGCATCAGAAAGATAATAGTTAAGGCGGCTAAGCCGATTTTGGTAGTTTTGAAATTGTTCATGTCCTTTGTTTTTTAATGAAATCGACTAATTCGTCTGCAGTGACTGGGGGTTCTTTGGCTGATTCTTTGACCAATCTCACAATCACTTCTTGGATTTCTGCCGGTTCGGCGATGTCTTTTAATTCTATACTATCACTTCCTGCTGAAGAGATGATGACCGTGCCGTAATTGAATACTGAAGCGCTTACCCCTGTAATTTCATGAGCGATATCTTGGATTTTGTCCAACTCAATTTCGGATACGCGGCGCTGGAACAAGCTTTTTTGGTCAACATTGACCACCCGTTTGTTGGTGATGATAAATCTGTCACGATACCAATTAAGGTATTCGTAGAGGATGTAACTACCCCAAAAAACCATCCAACCTGCATATAAAAACGAGATAAATGCCGAATTAAAGATATAAAAACCCAATTTGCCTACTGTAGGCAAAAAGATGGCCGCGATAATGCAAAAAACCCCTTTAAAAAATGGCCAAGCCAACAGAAACCAGTGTTTGCGTAAAATCAAGATGAGTTTTTCGTTTGATTTTTGGGTAGGAAACTCTTTTTTCATAATGACTTAGCCCTGATATATAATATGAATGTGGCAAAAAGAAAACATCGTTTTATTTGGATAGTTTTACTGGTACTATTGGGACTTAGTTTAATGTTGCCCTGGATTTACTGATAGTCGGATAAGATAATTATAACATTCCAGAGGAATGATAAACTTAAGCTATGATATGGTTAGTTTAATTTTTTATGTCCCCGTCCATCCTTCGCTTCATCTCATCAGAAATAGGTCATTTGTCTCTTCTGATATAGATAGCGCTTTGGAGGACTAGCAGGGAGATAAGTGAAAATTTGAGTCGTAGCGCAGTATAGTAAATTAATTACTAGTTGAAATATCGTGTCCCTGTAGTTTAATGGACAGAATAGAGCTTTCCTAAAGCTTTGGTCGAGGTTCGATCCCTCGCGGGGACACCACGAACCACTCATCCGCCAGCGGCGGATTTCGGGCTGCGCACTGTACCCACGTGGTACAGTGTTCATGGCGCCGCCATGAAAACGAGAAGAGTGGTGAGTGCCCTGTACTCGAACATAGTGAGTAGTACTGGGCAATAATTAATTGACACATAGTGTCTAATCGGGGTGTAGCGCAGTGGTAGCGCGCATCGTTCGGGTCGATGAGGCCGGAGGTTCGAATCCTCTCACCCCGACCAAGTTATATGAATATATCGAAAGAATATCAAAAATCAGTTTTAGCTTTAGCCAAAAAGGCCTTCCAGAAAAAAGAAATTCCGGTGGGCGCGATTGTGGTAGATAAAACCGGCCGGATTATCGGTAGGGGATATAATTTGTCTCATGCCAAAAAGAGTGTTCTAGAGCATGCTGAAATCCGGGCGGTAAAACAGGCCTTTAAAAAAATCGGCGATTGGCGGTTAGACGGATGTAAACTGATAGTTAATTTAGAGCCCTGTTTAATGTGTTTAGGGGCAATTACCAACGCCAGAGTTAGCAAA
>CAYIGX010000025.1:0-892 GCA_964363095.1 uncultured Candidatus Saccharibacteria bacterium | reverse complement strand
CAAATTGGAATATTTTTTGGCCGATCCCCAGTTTGGTTCGGTCGAGAGCCGGTTCACCAAAAAACAATTAGCGAAACTGTTTCCGCGCCTAGCAATAAGGAAGGTGGCTGATAAGGGGGAAACCAAGCAACTAATGCAGGAGTTTTTTACTCAATTACGTAAAAAGTAGCTCTGGTATTGACTAAATCCAGATTAGGAGTATAATGATATTTCTTTGAAATAAAGGATTATTTTAACTCATCCCACAAAAAGGAGGCGATGATGAGTGGCAGATACAGCAATACTTCTATTTGCTTTTGGAGCAAATGAGGAAATCAGAAGCAACCAGGTTTTACTAAAGGAAGCGTTGCGTTGCTCGAAAGTTAACGGAGTTGGTACTATCTTTTCCCAAAAGGCAATACTTACGGAAACTAATTATTGGGATGAGAATGGCAAGTACTACAGAGTTGAACTCTTTGATCAGCCAGATCCCAGCAAGCACCCACCTACATTGAGGATTGCACGTTGGGCGATTTTTCTCGCCGCGTTAGACTTTCGCTATGAGCGACTCATTGTTATAGCGGCGGATCCCCATATTGACCGTTGCATGCGAGATTCTTTGTATGTTTTGTCTCAACTTCGGGCAACTCACTATGCCAATATAAAAATTGAGCCGTGGGTAAATGCAGGAGAATACACGGATCAAGATTGGTTTTGCGCTGATTCAACCCAACTTAGAACTCGTACTCGAGTTGCATGGAATAAGCGGGAATCACTTCTGATGAAAACACCGATGTGGCTATACGCCACAATGGCCGGTTGATTGTTTGCTCATTTCTTAATCTCGATTAAAAGGACTCTGTTATAGGGTCTTTTTTCATATCCGATTGCCGGTATAATAAATCTATGGTGA
>CAYIGX010000024.1:0-6580 GCA_964363095.1 uncultured Candidatus Saccharibacteria bacterium | reverse complement strand
AAAAATAACAAAAATTATGAACGAATTTAAATTAGTTTCCAAATTTAAACCAGCCGGGGACCAGCCCCAGGCAATTTCAGCACTGGTTAAAGGACTAGAGGCCAATTATCAGAACCAAACCCTGCTCGGCGTCACTGGGTCGGGGAAAACTTTTACGATGGCTAAAGTAGTGGAGCAAATCCAAAAACCCACACTGGTGATTGCTCACAATAAAACCTTGGCGGCGCAATTGGCGGCAGAGTTTAAAGATTTGTTTCCCAATAATGCGGTGCATTATTTTGTGTCGTACTATGATTACTATCAACCCGAGGCCTATATCCCCAGAACCGATACCTATATTGCCAAGGATGCTTCGATAAATGAAGAAATTGATAAACTGCGCCATGCGGCCACCCAGTCGCTGCTCACCCGTTCGGATGTATTGATCGTGGCCTCGGTCTCCTGTATTTACGGGCTGGGTTCGCCGGAAGATTACCGCAGTGTAGCTGTCGAAATAATTGTCGGTAAAAAATACCTCCGCGATGCTCTTCTGCGAAAATTAGTGGCTGTGCGATACCAACGTAATGATGTGAATTTTGTCCGCGGCACCTTCAGGGTGCGTGGCGAAATCTTAGAAGTTTTCCCGGCTTATAGCGATACCGCCTACCGCATCGAGTTTTTTGGCGACACGGTCGAAAAAATTAAGCAAATCGATTATCTCACCGGAGAAATTATTGCTAATTTAGATATTCTGGATATTTATCCGGCTAAACATTTTGTGACTTCCCCAGAGCGGATTGATCATGCCGTTATTGAAATAGAAGCCGAACTGCAGCAGCGCCTTAAAGAGCTGAAAGGAGCCGGAAAATTAGTCGAAGTTCAGCGGTTAGAGCAAAGGACTCGGTACGACATCGAAATGCTCCGGGAAGTGGGATATGTGTCCGGCATCGAAAATTATTCGCGGTATTTGTCTGACCGTGCCCCCGAAGAAATGCCCTCGACCCTTTTGGATTATTTCCCGAAAGATTTTCTGATGTTTATTGACGAGTCGCATATGACACTACCCCAGATTCGCAGTATGTTTGAGGGCGATCATTCGCGTAAAACTACTTTAATCGAACATGGGTTTCGTCTGCCCAGTGCCTATGATAATCGGCCGCTCAAATTTGCTGAATTTTTGCAACATATCAAGCAGGTGATCTATGTTTCGGCGACTCCCAATGACTACGAACTAGATTTAAGCGGACAAATCGTAGAACAAGTTGTGCGCCCGACCGGTTTAATTGATCCTGAAGTAGAAGTGCGCCCAACTTTGGGACAGATTGACGATTTAATGCACGAAATTCATCAGGCAGTTGAAAAAGGTCAACGAGTATTGGTTACGACCATGACTAAAAAAATGGCCGAGGACCTGACGGATTTTTTGCATGAGCAGGGGATTAAAGTGCAATATTTACACTCGGATGTAGAAACTTTTGACCGCATCGAAATCCTGCGGGATTTGCGGATGGGTAAATTTGATGTCATTGTTGGGATTAATCTTTTGCGGGAAGGGTTAGATTTGCCTGAAGTGGCCTTAGTCGTTATTTTAGATGCCGACAAAGAAGGATTTTTGCGTTCCAAAACCTCTCTGATCCAAACTTTTGGCCGGGCTTCTCGGAACATTGACGGCAAAGTGATTATGTATGCCGATAGGATAACTGGTTCGATGCAGGCCGCCATGGATGAAGCTGACCGCCGCCGCACCAAACAAATTGCGTATAATCTGGAACACAATATTACTCCCACTTCCATTGTGCGCAAGATCGTCAGTATTGCGACCGAGGAACGGGAGGAAGAGCAGAAGCAAGTTGAGGCGGAGAAAACTAAATTGGCTAAATTTGCTAAAACTGCGAAGGCAGACGAATTACAACTATTGATTAGGGATTTGGAAAATCGGATGGATTTGGCCTCTAAAAATCTTGATTTTGAAACCGCTATCGAACTCCGGGATGAAATTGATTTCCTTAAATCCCAATCTTAATTTATTCCCCGAGTGCAATCGAGTGGTTACCTTAACCCGTCATCCTGAACTCGATTCAGGATCTTATTTCTAATCTTCTTTCGCTACCATTTTGCTCGCCCAAAACGGTAGCACCAAAAGGGCGGCCCGACTGCGCCGAGCTATCCGTAATGTAAAATCGGCTTATCGCTAATGGTCGAAACTCCCCCTCGACAAGCTCGGGGTCAAACATCTCCCCGCACCGCCGATTTTACAAACGGCTCACACTCGGCTCCGTAAGGGCATAGAAGTCGCTCAAGCTCCAATGGCTGGAGCTAAGAGCCAAGGTGCTCGGATTCCCCGATGGGCAAACCCCTCTCAATCAAAAAACGGCTCAAGGATGAGCCGTTAGGGATCAAATTGACTAATTCAGACCAAGAGATTAAAATAATCTATCATTCGGATATTCGAAACTTGAAAATAAGGAGGTGAAAAGATGAATTCGTCTGACTGGTGTCTTGTGTTGATTTTTATGCTTTCGATGCTGGGATATCTGATATTTGTTACAGGAGCCGTCTTAAAGCATATGAAAAACGAGGACGATATTCAGAATGCTCTGGGTTGCCCATTCGCGGTCTACATGTTCGCGCTTGTCTGGTTAACAATTATTTTATTGTTTCGTTGGAAACAGCTCGCTGGTGTTTCGCTAATTGTGATAATCGGACATGGGGCATTAGGGGTTTTGTCTGGCATAGTGATTAATTCTCTTCGGCGATATTATTTCCCAAGAGATAAATCACAGGGTTGAAAAAGGTATGTTAAAACCACCCCAAGGGGTGGTTTTTACTTATCGGAGCGGCCGCCCATCAGCGGCCATTCTTCGAGGATGACATAAAAAACAGAAGCCACCGGGATAGCCAACAGCATGCCGAGGATGCCCATTAATTTAGCCCCGATCAGGATAATGATGATAATACTGATGGGGTTTAAGCCCACAGTTTGTTGCATCACTTTTGGCACTAAGAACTTATTTTCCAGTTCCTGCACTAGAATATAAAACACCGTAACCATCAGGGCGGTAGTGGGCGAAATCGTAAAAGCAATTAAAATGGCAGGAACGGCAGAAATGATCGGACCGATGATCGGAATAATCTCCAATAATCCGGCCAAAACTCCCAGCGTTAGCGCATAGGGGATTTTCAGTAAGGAAAGGCCGATATAAACTATCACCCCGATAATAATACCCAAAATAATCTGGCCTCTCAGCCAGCCGCCCAGTTTCACCCCGATTTTATTAGCAATGGTAATCAGGCGCGCTTTTTGCTTGATGGGGAACATGGCGACAAAGAATTTTTTCACTCCGTTCTCGTCCAATACCAGATAAAGCGTCAGAATAAACATTATCGCCAAGGCCGCGGCGCCGTTAAAGAAGCCGATAGTGGTATTGAAAATGTTTTGAATAAATCCGCCCAAAAAGTTCGACAGAGAATTTAAAGTTTCTTGCGAAGCATTTAGCCAAGGACTTTTGTCGGCGTTTTGCAAACTGGCGATCAAATTACCGAAAGTTTGCAAATAGCTCGGCAACATTTCCGCGAGCTGGCGAATCTGCACTACAAAAGGTGGCACCACAAAGTAAACTATGGCGCTAAAGATGGCCAAAATAATCAAGTAGATCAGAACTACCGCCACAACTCTCGGGCAGCGTTTTCTGCAGAACCGATCCACAATTGGAGACAGGGCCGAGGCCACGACTACTGACACAAAAATGATCGCAATAATGTCGCGGACAAAATACAAAAACCACAAAGCCAGCAGGACCAAAACAACTTTAATTATCGATCCGGTCGAAATATCGAGAGTAGTTTTTTGATTCATTATTGTATAGTGAAAATAGCTTGTCTTGCTCCTCGCTTACATTATACAAGGATTATCGACTTAGCAAAAAAATTATCCTAAATAAAAAATATACATAGTCCTCTCTCACGCTCAAACAGTAATACTCTTCGAGTGTAACGAGAAGTCAACCTTATTAAGTCAGATAGTAATTTTAAGCGGGAAAATTTGGAAATTTTAGAAATTAATTTAGACGATACCGCATACCCTGATTTATTGAAGCAAATCGCCGATCCGCCGGAGCGCTTGTTCGTTTGGGGTAATCCGGAAGTTTTATCAGCCAACGCCTTGGCCATAGTTGGTTCCCGCAAGCCCAGTGACTATGGTATTCGCGTAGCGGCACATCTGGCACGAGGGTTATCGCCTTATTTTGTGATCGTTTCCGGTTTGGCTTACGGTATCGATACCGTAGCGCTACAAGAAGCGGTGGAGTCGGGCGGAATTGTAGCGGCCGTCATCGGCTCCGGATTAGATCGGGCGAGTTTCTACCCAGCCAGCAATTGGCAACTTGCGACAAAAATTGTGGCCGCTGGGGGAGCGGTCATTTCTGAATATCCAAACGGAACGCCCCCCATGAAGCACCATTTTCCAGCGCGTAATCGGATTATTGCTGGGCTAGCTAAAGGAGTTATCATTGTCGAAGCCAATGAGCGGAGTGGGGCCTTGATCACGGCTGATTTGGCTTTACAGTTTAATCGCGAGGTATTGGCAGTAGCCGGAAGTTTGTTCGCTCCGCAAGCAGTTGGCCCTAATCGGATGATCAAAGAAGGAGCACAAATTATTACCTCGATCCAGGATGTTTTAGACACTTTTGGGGTGGCTCCGGCGGCCTCCCAGATCCAGCTTAATTTAGACCTTTCCCCCGAGGAGTGGACTATCATTAATATATTAAATGGTAAGCTCGAGGGGGTCTCGATCAACGAGCTGACCAATCTGGTTCAGCTTGACACCCAGAAAGTCAGTAGTACACTGACTTTGATGGAAATCAAGGGAGTAGTCAAACATATCGGGGCGGGTAAATTTACTTGCTTAATAAGTTAAATTTGATGGCAGAGTCAACATCTAAATTAGTCATTGTCGAGTCGCCCACCAAGGCGCGCACAATCAGTCAGATCTTAGGCAAAGATTATATTGTTGAGGCCTCAATGGGACACCTCCGGGATTTGCCTAAAGCCAAATTAGGAGTAGATGTCGAACATAATTTTGAGCCGGATTACATTATTCCGACCAAAAGCCGCAAGGTGGTGACCAAGTTAAAAGATTTATACAAACAACATCCTAATTTAATTCTCGCCACCGACGAAGATAGAGAAGGGGAGGCCATTGCTTGGCATATTACGCAAGCATTAGGTATTGACCCAACGGAAGTGCCCCGGATCGTTTTTCATGAAATTACTAAAGAAGCGGTCAAGGAGGCGATCGCGACTCCGCGAAAGATTGATTTTAATTTAGTAGATGCGCAACAAGCGCGGCGAATTTTAGATCGCTTGGTCGGGTATAAGTTGTCTCCCCTCTTGTGGAAGAAAATCTTTCGGGGACTCTCGGCTGGCCGGGTGCAATCGGTAGCGGTACGCCTGATCGTAGAACGGGAACGCGAAATTCAAAAATTCACCCCCGAAGAATATTGGAAAATTAAAGTCGATTACAAAGCCGAGCACGGTAAATTTGTGGCTGACCTCTCAACTATTGATGGTCAAGCGGCAAAAGTAACTAATGGGGCTGATGCCGAGAGGATCGTCAAGGAATTAGAGACCAATCCTTCCCTCGTTGCCAGCATGGAAACGGTCGATAAGGAAAAACGGCCGCAAGAGCCCTTAACTACATCCACCCTCCAGCAGCAAGCCGGTAATCGGTTTGGTTTTAGTGTGAAAAAAACTATGACCATCGCCCAACAACTTTATGAAGGGTTGCCTATTGGCGACTCGGGCCATACCGGTTTAATCACTTATATGCGTACCGATTCGGTGCAGATTTCCCCGCGGGTGATTACTGAAATTCGCAGTTGGGTGGACCAAAAATTTGGTCCCCAATTTGTGCCCGCTAAACCTTTTGCCTATAAAAGCCGCAATAAAACTGCTCAAGAAGCCCATGAGGCCATTCGTCCGGCGGTGATTGCGCGAACTCCCGAAGAATTATCGCCGTTTCTCTCAACCGATCAGGCCAAGCTCTATAAATTGATTTGGGAACGGGCAGTAGCTTCCCAGATGGCGGCGGCGATTTTAAGTCAAACTGATGTAGTGGTGAAATCCCAAAATAAAACTTTAATGGCACAGGGAGTGCAAATTAAATTCCCCGGATTTATGGAAGTGTTATCCAAGAGTTCGGTTTCCGAAAATACTTTGCCCACAATTGCGGCCGGGGAAGCATTGCAAATTAAGGAAGTTAATTCCGAGCAGAAGTTTACCGAACCTCCCGAACGCTTTACCGAGCCATCCCTCGTCAAAACCTTAGAAAAATTAGGCATTGGTCGGCCCTCGACTTATGCGCCAACCATTACGACTATTACTACCCGGGGATATGTGAAACGCGAAAAGCGTGAGCTGATTCCGCAAGATACCGGATTTTTGGTGAATGATTTTTTGGTCGAACATTTTCCCGACATTGTGGATGCCAAATTTACAGACCGCTTGGAAGACGAATTAGATGAAGTTGCTGAAGGCAAACAAAAATGGCAAACTTTAATCAGTAATTTCTATCAACCTTTTGCGAAAATCTTGGCAGAAAAAG
>CAYIGX010000023.1:0-6826 GCA_964363095.1 uncultured Candidatus Saccharibacteria bacterium | reverse complement strand
GAGGGGCCGGCTTCGACATTGGCGATCACCGGGACATCCAGTTTGTATATATTTTCCATCACGGTTTTGACCAGTTTAGCCACCTTTTTGACATCTCTTTGGGGTACTTCAAATACTAATTCGTCATGGATCTGCAGGAGCATTTTGGTTTTGGGGCTGACGCGAGGGAGATTTTTGTCGATCTCGATCATCGCCGCTTTCAAAATGTCCGCGGCCGTGCCCTGAATTGGCATATTAATAGCGGCTCTTTGAGCGGCATTGCGGACCGAGAGAATCCCGGAGGATAATTCTGGCATTTCGCGCCTTCTACCAAACAAGGTTTCCACATAACCATGCTGTTGGGCAAACGCGACAATATCCTTCATATATTTTTTAATTCCCGGATGCAGATCAAAATACTTGTTGATGTAATTACTGGCCTCCATGACGCTCATATTGGTATTAGCGGCCAGGCCATAAGGGCTGACGCCATAAATTAACCCGAAATTGATGACTTTAGCATCCCGCCGTTGCTGTTTAGTAACTTCGTCCATCGTCACCCCATTAACTTCGGCGGCTACTCTGGTATGAATATCTTCGTTATTATTAAATGAATCCATCATGCGTTTATCTTTGGCCAACGACGCCACAATGCGGAGCTCGATTTGTGAATAATCAGCCGAAATCAAAGCATAACCCTTTAGGGCAATAAAGGCCTTGCGGATTTCGGCTCCTAACTCTGAACGAATCGGAATATTCTGCATGTTTGGATTCGACGAGCTTAGTCGGCCGGTCGAAGTATCTTGCGCATAGGTGGTATGAATACGGTTATTTTTATCAACTAAATTGGGCAGAGTTTCGAGATAAGTATTGCGAATTTTTTCGATGGCCCGATACCGCAAGATGTGGCGAATAATCGGGTGCTGGTCGGCTAATTTTTCTAATTCGCTCACGGCGGTGGAATAAGCGGTTTTAGTTTTTTTAATTCCCGCAGTCGGGAGGTGAATGGTCTTGAATAAAATGTCCGATAGTTGAGCCGGGGAGTTAATATTAAAATCTTTACCCGCTTGGCGATGAATGGTATTGGTAAGTTCCTTGAGTTCGGTAGAAATCTTTTTATTTAATTTTTGGATAAACGGGACATCTAAAAGAATGCCGTTTTTCTCCATTTGCCGTAAGATGGGGTCTAAGTCGCGATCTAATTTTTCGGTATAATTTAATTTATGCTTCATAGTTGAGTCAGCCGCCCCATTTGTGGCGGCACCTTCAAAAAAAGATGATTGTCCTCCAGCAGTCAAGGTGCCACTAGGGATACGTCCAACCAAACTCCTAAACCCTAACCTAAAGAATAGGTCTTTAACCTTGTTGGCATCAAATTCAACTGCTTCAGCTTTATTAAGGTCTAATTTAATTGGAATATCTCGGAGGATGGTGGCCAAACTTTTACTTTGGATGGCCTTGGCTTTATGTTTGATCAGTAGTTCTTTAGTTTTTTCTGGCAGTTTATCTAAATTCTGGTAAACCTTATCCATGGTGCCGTATTCATTTAACAATTTTTTGGCCGTAACCTCGCCAATTCCCGGTACACCCGGAATGTTGTCGGAAGGGTCGCCCCTGAGACCCTTAAAGTCAACCACTTGCGCGGGTTTCATCCCCTTAACTTTTTCCACTTCAGCGGGATCATAAATAACAATATCAGAAAATCCTTTGCGGGGGGCATAGACAAAAGTGTGTTTATCTACTAACTGCAAAGCATCCATATCGCCAGTGGCGATATAAGTGTCTAAAGTGTCGGGAGCTTGCAGAGATAGGGTTCCCACAATGTCGTCAGCTTCGAAGCCATCCTTCGTAAACATCGGGATATTAAATGACTCCAAGAGCTCTTGAATCCGGGGAATTTGGTCATACAATTCTTGTGGAGCTTTAATTCGAGTGGCTTTGTAATCCTCGTATTCTTTATGGCGGAAGGTGGGAGCGAAGGTATCGAAAGCCACGGCGATATAATCCGGTTTCAGTTTGGTAAAAATGTTTAGCAACATGACAGCGAACCCATAAACCGCGCCGGTGGGCTCGCCAGCGGGGGACGTTAAATTGGCCTGCGCCAGAGCGTGGAAAGCCCGGTGCACTAAAGCGTTCCCATCTATCAGGACTAATTTTTTGCGTCCAGTCGCCATACCCTAATTATAACTTACCAGCGCCTCGACTTATTTATGTCTCATGTTTTACTCTCGACCGGTTGAGTCGGCTGAGGGGACAAAAACCTCTTATTAAAGGTGTTTAATACAAAACACACTATATAGTGTGTTTTGTAGATATTTTATTAGGGAAGGCAATTGTTGGTAAAAATAAACGGAGCCGAGTGGGCTCCGTTCAAATCTGGTTGAACAAGAATTATTTTAATGAATAAGTCAGCGTGACGGTAGAGGTTACCGATAAACTGCCTTGCTCAACGCCGGGGCCGCCGCCCATGCCGCCACCCATACCCTCAAAGAGGCGGGGGTCGGTATTATTAGGGGAAGTTGTCTCTTTGATGGAAATAATGCGGCCTAATTTGGCTCCGCTCAAATCGGCTAATTGAGTAGCCATATCTTTGGCTGAGGCAATCGCTTTTTCGCGGGCATCATTTTTGATGTCTAACGGGTCTTCGATGGTAAAGCTGATTTGGCTAATGTCAGTCGCTCCGGAATTGCCCAAGGTCTGCAAAATTGCATCCACTGTGTCGAGGCGGCGCATAGTTAAGCGCAAGAAATGATAGGTGGTGTACCCGCTGAGGGTAGGTTTTTGGGAGGCAGGATAAATATAGTCCGGATTGATGTTGTAATTGATGGTCTGGATGTCTTCGGGATTGATCTCAAAAGGAGTGAGGTCGGTTTTAATTTTAGCAATCGCATCCGCATTCATTTTTTGGGAAGTAGCGAGGTCCCGCGCGGTGCTCCGAACGCCAAAATCAATTTTAGCCACATCGGGGGCAGAATAGGCCGTGCCAGTACCGCTCACACTAATTTCTCGGGTGCGGCCCACATCAAACCAAGTACTAGCGAAAGCCAACACCATACTGACCAAAGTAATCACGAACATCATAATAGCGATATTCCCAATCGGAAAAACTGGCACTATTTTTGGTTGAGGTGCAACTGGGGGGGTGGGCATGGGTTTAGCTGGCGGAGTGGGAGGCAATTGGAAAAACGGCGCCGGGGCCGGGGTAGTGGGCTGGGGAACAGGCGGAATTATCGGTGGAGTTGGGGGAGCAAAAACTGGGGCCAAGGGTCTCCCGGGCTCTTGGTAAGGTTGAGGTGGGTTCCACGGATTGGGTTGAGAGGTTGGTGGAACAATTGGGTTCAGGTTTTCGTCGAATTCCATAATTCTCCTCGATTTAGTTAGCTGTTAGAACAGCTTATTATTACATACTTTGGAGAATTTGTTGAACCACTTCGCGCTCGTTGTAGGGGATCTTTTTGTCGCCTCGGGCAATCACAGTTTGGGCGCCCATAGCCAACAGAAGCACCAGATCATTGGGTTTAGCGGTGGTGAGGGCATGATGCAGAGCGGATTTACGATCCAAAATAATATGCAGATTTTTCCCTTCCCTAAATTTGGTTTTATCAATGCCGGGGAGGATCTCTTTAATAATTTGATGGGCATCCTCGGTGCCGGGGTCTTCTTCGGTTAAAATAATTTCATCAGCAAATTGCGAGGCGATTTGACCCAAGATTGGCCGCTTGGTCTTATCGCGATCGCCAGCCGCACCAAAGACAGCAATAATTTTTTGGCGGGCGATCGGGCGCAGGGCTTCAAAAACCTTTTGGAAGCTATCGGGGGTATGGGCGTAATCAACAATAATGTCCAAATTATGGTTATTGGGAATGTACTCCATCCGACCGGGAATTTGCCAAGCACTTTCAATGCCTTGTTGAATAGTGGGTAAATCTAACCCCAAGGCAAAGGCCACACTACTAGCCGCCGCCGCATTATAAACATTAAATCTCCCCGGCAGATGCAATTTAATATCGATCCCGCCCTTAGCGGTATTGAGAGTAAAATAGGTGTGTTGTCTGCCTTCGTGAATATTATTGACCCAAATTAAGGCGTCGGGATTAGCGGGGGTCTCGACTTTATCAATCGCAAAATAATATTTTTGATCGGCGGCAAATTGATCAAAATAATGGGCCTCAGGATCATTCAGATTGACGATCGAGATTTTAGGCATGTTGGGTTTACGCAGGTCATTAGCTAGATCGCGGAACAATTTGCCTTTAGCGATCTTATAATTATCGAAAGTTTTGTGGTAGTCCAAATGGTCGTGCGTCAAATTAGTGAACACAGCCACATCGTAAAAAATACCCCAAGTGCGGTGTTGGGCCAGTGCGTGAGAAGTGGTTTCAACAATAGCATACTGGCATTTATTATTAACCATTTGGCGCAAGAGTCCTTGCAGGGCGAATGGACTCAAGGTGGTCATTTTAGTTTCATTGACCCATTTTTTGTTTCCCGTCCAAATATTTACTGTTGTGGCCATACCTACCTTGGCTCCGCTCGCTTCTAAAATGTGCGCCAACAGGTTAGCGGTGGTAGTTTTGCCGTTAGTGCCGGTAATCCCAATGACGCGCATATGGGTCGAGGGAAACCCATACACCGTCGCGGCAGTCATCCCTTGCGCACGATGATAAATATCGTTCAACCAAGGCATACTATAAAGAACCGGTCGAAGTAATTTTTTGAGCTTTTTAAGCATATTTTTTGTAAGTCAATAATCGGTAAAGTTTGAACCAAGCCCTGTTTAGAGGTAATTCTAAATTACCTACATATTCAACTATACTGCCGCCAAACCCCAGTTTAAAGCGGGTAATTCCGGTCCAAGCATGTTGGGGTGATAAATTAATTCCTCCCAAATCATAAATAGTGCAGTCGCGAGTTTTGGCGGCTTGGATAATTTTACAATGCAAAGCATACGGGGCCTGCTTTTCGCGGGCTAGATTACTGGAGGCGCCGTGGAGGTAGCTCACGACCGAGCCAAAAAACGATACCAAAGCTGCTGCCAAAGGCGCATCGCCGTCGTAGGCGATAAATAACGACAGCAGATGTTTTGTCCCCAGGGTAGTTAATTGTTGACGGTAATAATTATCGGGATGAGGAACAAATCGATCCCGACTAGCGGTCTCTCGGGTAAGTTGATTAAAAATGACAATATCTTTCGGATCGGTGGTTTCCCGAATAGTGATGCCTTTTTTCTCAGCCAGGCGAATGTTGTAGCGAGTTTTAGCTTTCATTTGCATCAAAATATTGATAGCCCGGGCATTAATATCAAGCCAAAGGTTAGTTTTGGGTTGAGTGGATTTAGGGGAGAGTAAAAACCCGAACGATTTATAGATCGATAACACCGAAGTATCATCTTTGGAAATCGGCGGATCGGTTCGGAATAAGATGGCTTTTTCATCCAGAGCGATCTTTTTTAAATAGTTGATTAATAGAGTCATGGCTTGGTGTTGTTGGTGAGCAGGCAGGTGTTTGTTCAACAAAATTGCCCGCGGAGCATAGAAAATATATTGGCCGAACTTTAAAGGCAATTTAATAACTTGAAGTTGGGCAACAGGTTGGCCAGCATCACTGACCGCTAGACGCCAGATCTTGTGGCCACACGATTTTTGGAATTCACCCCATTGCCAACTTTGGAGCAGATTGGCATCGGGGTGTTGCAGAATAAAATAATCCCAACTCTTAGGTTCTATGTTTTGATTGATCTGTAGTTCCATGGCTTCTTTATTATACGCGACCTATTTCTTCCTCATTCTCCAACCACCCTCTTAGTCATCCTCGGGCTTGCCTGCCCGGCCAGGGACCCGAGGATTCAGACAAAAACAGAAAAAGAAAATGTTCTTGTTTGTTCTTCTGTCTGCCTGCCCGTTGCCACGGGACGCGGCCAGGGGATTCCCTCCGCCAGTTGGCGGATGCGTGGGAATGACGATGCGAGGTAACCATCCTCATTTTTAGCTCTGGGTGTGCTATATTTTAATTATGTTGATTTTAGGGATCGAATCCAGTTGTGATGACACGGGAGTGGCCTTGGTCGAAAACGGGCGTACTCTATTGGGGTCGTTAGTTGCCTCGCAAGTCCGCCTCCACAGCCAGTTCGGTGGGATTGTTCCCGAAGTAGCTTCCCGGCAACACCTGGAAGTAATATTGCCGTTGATCGATAAATTGTTACAGGAGACCAAGGCAACTGTGAGAGACATTGATGCGATTGCTGTGACCAACGGGCCCGGCCTGTTGGGCTCGTTATTAATTGGCCTGAATACCGGGAGGACATTGGCTTACTTGTGGAACAAGCCCTTGATTGAGGTGGATCATTTAATTAGTCATATATATAGTAATTGGCTTAACGCTACCACCCCAACTAAATGGCCCGTTTTGGCCGTCATTGTCAGCGGAGGTCATACGGAATTAGTGCTCATGCAAAGTCCGACTAAATTTCAAAGTATTGGCGGAACAAGAGATGATGCCGTGGGTGAGGCCTTCGACAAAGCTGCTAAAATTTTAGGATTGGGCTATCCCGGCGGGCCAATCATTTCTAAGTTGGCCAAACCAGGAAAAGTGCCAAAACTACCTCGTCCTATGCTAAACGACGGGCTGGAAATGAGTTTCTCCGGTCTAAAAACCGCTCTGACAAAACTCGCCGGGAAGTATCCCAAAGCCGCTCTGGCATATGAGTTTCAAGTAGCGATCATTGAAGTTTTATCTACTAAAATTGAGCGCGCTATAAAGAAGTATCAGCCAAAAGGAATGCTGTTGGCAGGGGGAGTGGCGGCTAACCTACTTTTAAGAGAACAAGTATTTAATGTGGCTCGGCGTT
>CAYIGX010000022.1:0-7009 GCA_964363095.1 uncultured Candidatus Saccharibacteria bacterium | reverse complement strand
TTGCGGGGACGGCAGTTCGATTCTGCCTAGCTCCACCATGAACCACTCATCCGCCATTGGCGGATTGCGGGTTCATGGCGCCGCCAGCACAGAAACTCTTTACCAGAGCCAATTTTGTTGATATCATGGAATTGGTTAAATTTTTATCATGTCTACTGAACAATCCGACCCACCTGTATTAGCGCAACCAGAAGAAAATCAATCAGTGGCGAAACCAACTTTATTCTGGAAACGCAAGAAAACTTGGGGACCTTCCTTAGTAGTTCTAGTTTTTGTGTTGACCAGCTTAATCGGCGCATATTTTTATCGTCCGAACTTAACCCAATTGTTAAATGAACCTGGCTCGGGTGGTTCGATGTTGGGGTCTTGGTATCGGTCAAACATAGGGAATATCCGTTTTATTCTGCCTGGTGGGTGGGCGGTAAGTAATAATGCCAATCTGTCTTTACCAGTAGGTTTTAGGGATCCAATCTTTATTCTAAAAAAGACAGGGTCGGCCTGTATTATCGCCAGGGCGGAACAAGATGCTGATTCTGCAAAAGCACTAAAACAAATTTCATTTGCCGACAGAGTATTTAGTGACTACGCTCAATATGATGGGGACTGGTGGATTGCTGCAACTGGCGACTCAGCCAAATATTCTTTTTCGGAGAATGTTCGGCAGTATATCGCCGGTGAGTTTCGTATTTCAAGCAGTCGCAACGAACCGTTTGTACTGTTCATGAGTGATGGTACGGCTGTCCCGGATGATTGTAATAGTGATTTCAATGCACTGCTCAAAACTGTAGAACCATACTATGAAGTGGTCCAATTAAACCCTTCTTCAGCGGGGGTGATGATTACCGAAAAAGTTTGGGATGACAGTAGGCGGACTGTAGCGGATCAGGAGAAGTCGTATGAGCATCTAATATATATGGCCGATGGCTCCAAAGAAAAACGAGAAGTTATGCTCATTCCCACTGGTACATGGGCGGGCAGTTTTTTTGTGTTTGGCAATAAATTATATATACCAGCAAACTCGTATCAACCCAGCATGGCAGACAAGAAAGCAAGATTTGATTCTGCGATCTATGTTCTTGATCCTTTCACTGGTCAAAAAAAGCAAATTCCCGGCACAATATCAACCAATGCCCATATCTCATCGCTCTACTTGCGCGACGATGTTATTTATTATTTGATGGGTAGTTCTGAATTAGGCACTTGCCTTGATGGCTATCGTAAATGTTTATCTGATTTGTACTCGATTCCGCTTACGGGAGGCAAACCAACTCTGGTAGCGCATAGTTCGCTAGGGGGCGTGATACTTGGGTATGTCGAGAGTGAAGGAGCTTTTTATATCAGACAAAGTTGGGGAGATGCTGGGTATAGCACCACCATCATCAATAAAATTATAGGTGCAAAAGAAACGTCAGTCGGAGAATTTAATAGTTATAGTGGAGAGAGCGAAGCTGATAAGATTACTTACAAACAAACGATGGACAAAATCAACGCTATCAAAACGAGAGCGGGAGCAATGAAGATATTGAGTGAAGGGGTCAGAATTGATAACGGCTCTTTGCATCCCGCCAGTAATGATATTTCAGGAGATGCAAAATTTTACTTCGATAAGTAAGTTTTAGTGTGCTTATCTAACCCATCCAATCCCCACAAAAGGTGGGTTTTTTGGTGTCAGAATGTCTGATTCCCCATATTGGGATAATCAGCTCTGGGAGCGGAAAAACACTTGACAGAAAGGGGGTTTTGGAGTAAGCTAAGCTGGTACCGTAAAGGAGGGGTTTACAACTAATAAAGGTTGCTCCGATGACCTGGTCAACAGGTGGCGGAGTCCTTATAGGAGACAAATATGGATAGCATTACATTAATGCTAGCGCCTTTTATTATATCGGCGTCTATGCAATTAAGTTCGTTCGATGCCAGTTTAAAAATCTTGCCCGAAAACCGGTTAGCTTTGCCTAAGGTAGAAACTTTTTTGGCTGAAAAACGGAGTCCGTTACCAGCCGGAGAATTACTCAAATATACCAACTGGGAAATGATTGTGGCCCTCTCGAATGCCGAAAGCGGCTACGGTAAACACTTGGGCGGGGACTTTAACGCTTGGGGCATTAAAGATTTCCGGAAGGGTAGCGCCAACTTTGGCAAAACCCGGAACTTTGTTTCTTGGGCGGAATCTATCGAATATGCTTCTAAACTCTTGTATAAATACGATAAAGTAGATGGCGAACCCACGGCGGTGGGAATGGTAGCGCGCTGGAAATATGTACTGCCTTACGGACACTGGATTAATAATGTGAACTATGCGCTGGCTGATCTGGACAAACACATATCTGCTTAACTCAGCCCGGTCTAGCCAAGGACCAGCTTATCCCCTAAATTAATAACTGAACATCCTAAACACACTATATAGTGTGTTTAGGATTATAAATCAATAATGGTTGTGCGATGATATTACAAGACAGAGTAACAAATATATACAAAAGAAAAAGGCTGGACGAGATCACCCAAAGTAAAAAAATTTGGTGCTGCCAGCCTTTTTTCGAATCAAGTCGGTCTCTAAGTTCGTCGAAACGACAAACAAGATAACCAGACCTGACTGTACACGCTCACTCCGATCAAATAGAGCGAAAACCCTTTGCCATCCTTATGGTTTCCACTTCCGAAGAAGGGCTAACCGATTTGTTAAAAGGTACAAAATAGTAAAGCAACTTTTTATTTTTGTTTTACGTAACAATAGCGGGCATGATCGGTGCCCGACGGACAGCGAAGGAGATGATGCACTAACTATTAATGAACCAGCTCCTGCGAGCAAGGGGTTGTGTTTGGACGGGTTGTTAATGAACCAATAGGAAATTATAATATTGTACTGCAAAGGTATGAGTAAGTCAATGTCCATTAGGTATAATCGGGTGTTTTAAGCTCTGGAAGCCGAAAGTTTCTATTGCCACTTTTCCCTGGCTACCATACCCACGGCTGGTAAACTAGCAGGCAGGCTCTCCGAAAGGGAGGGGTTTATTTATTTTATCTCATACTAACCCGCTGACCAGCTAACCTGCTACAATACTAATATGTTGATAGCGCCACATTTTTTAATTGGGACAGCGATCGCGGTTTATGTTCCAGAAGCTGGACCGGCCGCTTTGGCGGCTATCACGAGCCATTTTGTGTTGGACTCAATTCCGCATCGAGACACGATTGGTGGTTTCCATTTAAATAAAGCCAATATCATTATGGAGATATTCGATGCCATAGTTACATTCGGCCTATTCTTTATGTTAGTGCCGCGACAGCTGTGGGGATACGGACTATTGATTAGCGGGGTAGCAATACTGCCGGACATCTTGGCTATCCCGGGCCTCTTTTGGCCTAAGTGGTATCAACTGCCAATTATCAAGCCATTTCATCATTGGCACACTAAAATTATTCAATATCGAACTAATTTGAATTGGTTTTGGGGGTTGTTGCCGCAAATATTGATGACACTTGTGTCTGTCTGGCTGATTGTGCGCATGAACTAACGCTATAGCGTAGGTTGGTGCGCTATCCCCAGATATTATTAAAATTTGTAGTTAAACAAAACCTCTGTAATGATTCACAGAGGTTTTGTTAATATCTAAAATTCACTATTTTGTTTTACCCACAATGCCCAAATTATTTCTTGGGCATGAAGATTTCGTAGAGGCCGAAGATAACGTAAATAATACCGAGCACCACGGCCAAGGTAAATGCCCAATCCCGATTAATGAAAACCAAGATCAGGTCGACAATACCAATGAGGAGATAAAGATACGGCATACGCTTGTCCTCCTTTCTTATAAATATTACCTAATTATAAAAGGGGTTTACTTACGCCTATATTATACCAGAGCTGAATGCAAGGTGGCGCCGATTAAACTAGGGCGGCCCAAAAGGAAATCTCGGCCAGAAACCACAGCTTTACCTTCTAGTTGCAGACCAGTAATTTTTAAACTCCCTTGTCCGGTGCTTACGGCAGGATAATTATCTGGAGTAAGCCAAACCGTGCCAATTTGAGTCGGTGACTCGTGGGTAACCTCGCCTGAAATTAGCTTTAATCTCTGACCTTGCCAAAGAGTTTGGGCTCCCGGCCACGGCTGGTAGGCCCGAATCTTGCGCTCAATAAGTTCAGCCGAATCGTTCCAATTAATTTGGCCGTCCTCTTTGTTGATTAATTTAACTGTCGTAGCCAGTGACTCATTTTGAGGCAGGGGAATCAGCTTTTTTTCTAGATAAGTGACTAATTGTTGGTGTAATAATTCAGCCCCTTCGATGGATAACTTTTGAGTTAAGGTTTCAGTAGTGTCGGTAGGTTCAATGGCCACAGAGTGACTTTTGGCAATAATGGGTCCGGCATCCATCGCTAACACCATTTTCATTAAAGTTACACCGGTAAAGATGTCGCCATTTAGAATACTGCCCACGACTGGAGAAGCTCCCCGATATTCAGGGAGAAATGAACCATGGATATTCACTACGCCCCTTTTAGGCAAATCCAGAATTTCTTGGGGCAGAAGTTTGCCATAGGCGGCTACCACGATTACATCAGGGCGAGTTTTAGCAAGCGTAGCAATCAAGTCAGGATTATGTTTGATTTTTTCTGGTGTCCAAACGATTAAGTTATGTTGCAGAGCCAATTGTTTGACTGGGCTAGGTTGAGAGGTGCGACTTCTGCCCAATGGCTTATCAGGTTGGGTAACAACCCCCACCACTTCTATTTGGGGGTGGTCCAAAAGGACCTGCAAACTAGGCACGGCAAATCGGGGCGTTCCCATAAAGATAACCCGGTATTTTTTCTGAAATAGTTGCATATCCTTATTGTACCCCAAAACAAAAGTTGGCTCTGGAAGCCAAGAAATCCTTGACTTAAAGGGATGGGTTTGATATAAATACAATATCTTTGAAAACTGGAGATGATAAGCATGTTCGACGGAAATTGCCTAAACCCATATAGTGGTTCTGTAATTGTGGTTTTGGCTCCCACTCAACCTGACGAGCATTATCTGGATTCGGTCGGAGAATATCTCCGCGACCAGTTCACTAGTTACAGCTCGAAAGGACTTCATATGGTAACCGTGTTTTGCGGTTACAGCGAAAGTAAACCCCAGCCTGGAAACCCTGTTGGGCACGAGATGGTAAACTTGGTTGCATCCAAGTATCTTTCGGGTTTTCCGGAGGGGGATTCAATCCCGAGAGTGATTCGTGGATTTCATGACGGCCCCAATCCCGCCTATTGTCTTGAACATACCATGCGGTTGTTCACAAAGCAGCGATGTCCGGTTTTACCGGACAATGGTGACGATTCGGGCGTTAATCCGGTAGTAGTGAGTATTGTTTGTCACGACAAGGATCTGAAATCCATCGAATCCGTGGCAAGAGTGATTATTCATCACGGCTGGCAAACTAAGTTCACCATTTTCTCTTTCCCTGCTACTTCCCCGAATAAACAGGCACCTTTCAATAAAAAGGCGCTCAAAGTTCTTCTTGCGAAGTATAAGGTTGGAGAAGTTCCTGCTGAAGACAAAATTACAGAGGTGCAGGAAGCTCTTGGTCAGAAGAGTTTTGGTCTCAACTGGTGGAGCCACGGAGCGATTCCTCTCGGTCAATCTTATAGCATGGGAAGGACAAGCTGAACTAATGGGGGGCAAATAAACAACAAGCCGGTCTTAAGGATCGGCTTTTACATTATAATTGATAGGTATAGATTTCTTTTGAACCGGTTAGACGGTCAACAAACAAGATGCCGTCTAAATGATCAGATTCGTGTTGGATAATCCTGGCCTCTAAATCCTTGGCTTCGAATTTGATTTCTTTGCCGTTAATACCAAGAGCTTTCACGGTGATTTTTTTACAGCGCTCGACTTCCCCGAACATGTTAGGGAAGGAGAGACAACCTTCTTCACCGACTTCGGTTTTGGCGGAAGTTTTAATAATTTCCGGATTGATCAGAATGGTCAGGGGCAAGTCCGGGGTCTTGTCGGTTGAGTTTTTTGGTTTACGATTTTCGTAGACCAACACTCGTTTAAGTACTCCAATTTGAGGGGCCGAGAGTCCCACTCCACCACTACAGCGCAAGGTCTCCACCAAATCTTTAACCAACCGCATCGCCGCTTTATCCAACTTCTTCACCGGCTGGGACTTTTCCCGCAACTTCTTACTGTTGTATGTAAGTATCTTTTTGACCATGTCTCTACTATATATTATTAGAAGGTTAGTTGTTGAGCTTTTGTTTCATTTTCCACCAGAAGAGTTTTCCGGGATTATCAATTTTACTATCTTTAATTTCGGCTAAAATTTGGCGAACTTCTTTTACGTCTAAGCGCTTAAAAAATCCTAAATAAAAACTAAACGAGCCGGGGCCTTTTTTGGCGGTTTCTCCAAATAGGGTGCGGACCTCGTCCACCAAAAGATGGAGCTCGGAGTGCAGGTGAGGGTTGCGGGGCTTGGTCTGATACCGGCCCAAATTGGCTTTAATGTCATCCATACATATAGCATATAGCATCCATGCTGATCTCCCCTCCGTAAGGGGAGGAATTATTTCTTAAGTAGCAAATACTATTCTCAATCCTCAAGGTGTTGCTAAGGAGATATTTAGGGCATCCGGAGCCCATTATTGACTATTTACCCCAGATTGGGTAAAATCTTCTTGTATTAAAAATAGCTTTTCTGTTAGAATAACCAAGCAAACAAAAATAAAGAGTATATATAGATAAGTAACGGGCTTGAACACATATCTCACAATTTCTCATTTCACTGAAACAATTGTCAGATCTTTATATTTAGCGCGATTTAAACGCTGATTCAACCCCAAACTTTTTTCTTGAGTAAGGGTTGCGGCCCTTATTTTTAAATTCTGGGCTTATCCCAGAATTTAATCCCCCGAAGCATTATCTATTTTGCGAAGAGGATAAATATCCTAATTCGTAAAGAGATTATGCGCAGACAAACCGGTGGGCCGTATAACCTGCTCGACCACCTGCCCGGAGTTCTTCATTTCGTA
>CAYIGX010000021.1:484-7091 GCA_964363095.1 uncultured Candidatus Saccharibacteria bacterium | reverse complement strand
TCGCATTGTAGACATATGAACCGGATTTTAAATTGCCTGAATAAACCCGAATGTAAATTAACTTACCAATAAATGGATCGGTCGCAATTTTAAAAGCCAGAGCCGAAAATGGAGCATCGTCTTTTGGCTCTCTCAGAACAGTTTCTCCAGTTTTAACATCGATGCCTTCTAATGGAGGCACATCCAAAGGCGTTGGTAAGTAATCGACGACCGCATCCAAGAGTGGTTGCACTCCTTTATTCTTTAAGGCCGACCCGCACAATACGGGATATAGTTGATTACTGATCACCGCCGCCCGGAGGGCCTGTTTTAACTCATCAATCGTTAAAATTTGATCAGCTAAAAACTTTTCTAATAATTTATCCTCAGTTTCGGCGATAGCTTCAATCAATTTTCGGCGATACTTGGCAACTTCATCCCGGAGTTCTTCTGGCACATCGGTTTCTAAAATATCTTTGCCTAAATCATCTTGATAGATAAAAGCTCTCTCGGTAAACAGATCAATGAGGCCCTTGTAGGTCTCGTGCGCCCCAATAGGTAATTGTAGAGCCACTGCCTGGGGACTCAGGCGATCCCAAATTGATTGCAAACTGGCATAAAAATCCGCTCCCATGCGGTCCATTTTGTTAATAAAACAGATCCGGGGGACATTATATTTATCGGCTTGCCGCCAGACAGTTTCACTTTGGGGCTCAACTCCCGAGACCCCATCAAATATCACTACTCCGCCATCAAGAACCCGGAGGGAGCGCTCGACTTCCACGGTAAAATCAACATGGCCGGGGGTATCAATAATATTAATGCGGCTGTCTTTCCAAAAACAAGTCGTAGCGGCAGAAGTAATGGTAATGCCGCGTTCGCGCTCTTGCTCCATCCAGTCCATCACCGCCGCCCCTTCATGAACTTCACCAATCTTATAGGTTTTACCCGTATAGAATAAAATGCGTTCGCTTACCGTAGTTTTACCTGCGTCAATGTGAGCGATAATTCCAATATTCCGGGTTTTATCGAGACCGTATTCTCTATCCATAAATAATAATTAAAATCGAGCAAAATGCGCGAAAGCCCGATTGGCTTCGGCCATTTTGTGAGTATCTTCTTTTTTCTTAACTGCTCCACCAACCCCGTTATAAGCATCCATCAATTCAGTAGCGAGGCGCCTGGCCATCGGCATACCCTTCTTACTCCTTGCGGAGGTTAAAATCCATTGGAAACCCAAGATAACTTTGCGGTCCCCCGTCACTTCAGTGGGAATTTGGTAATTAGAACCCCCGACCCGGCGACTCTTAAGTTGCACCATGGGCATCACATTGTCCAGCGCAGTTTGGAAAACTTCTGCCGCTGGTTTTTTTAATTTTTGGCTCACTTCTTCTAAGGCATCATAAACTATTCTCTCGGCCACTGTCTTCTTACCGTTCAGCATTACCTTATGAATTAACTTTTGAATCAAAACATTACCGAACTTACGATCGGGAGGAATAATTCTCTTCGGTGATTTACCTTTACGCGCCATAATTTATTTCTTGGTCTTGGTAGTTATAATTTCATTGTTTTTTTTGGCGCCATATTTACTGCGGCCTTGCTTTCTCTTGGCCACGCCCGCTGCGTCCAATGTGCCCCGCACAATATGATACCGCACTCCCGGTAGATCTTTAACTCTACCGCCCCTTAAGGTCACAATCGAGTGCTCTTGTAAATTATGACCAATTCCGGGAATGTAGGCGGTAACTTCCATTCTATTCGTTAAGCGTACCCGCGCAATCTTCCGTAAAGCCGAGTTAGGTTTTTTAGGAGTAGTTGTGGTCACCTTCACACAGACCCCTCGTTTTTGCGGAGAACCCTTGACTAACTTCACTGAACGATTTTTCAGGGTATTAAAACTCAACTGCAAAGCCGGCGATTTTGATTTCTTTTTCGCCGACTGCCGCGGCTTTCTAATTAACTGATTAATCGTGGGCATAATTAAATCTAACTATGACGTTAAAATACTATGTTATTTAAACCTGAAGTGCAGAATTTGTCAATTGTTGCTCCCAACCTGTCTTTTCCGCGACCGATGCATCGCAAAACCAGTTCCCGCCGGAATTAATCGACCAATAATAACGTTTTCTTTGAGGCCCCGGAGATAGTCGACCCGGCCACAGCAGGCCGCCTCGACTAAGATGCGCGTGGTTTCTTGGAAAGAAGCGGCCGATAAGAAACCATCAGTATTTAACGCGGCTTTAGAAATACCCATTAACAAATTCTCGTATTGGGGTGCCCTCTTCCCGGCAGCGGCTAATTTGGCTAAAGTCCGTTCCACTGCTAAGCGCGGAATGATTTCACCGGCAATGTAATCACTGTCTCCTTCGTCATCAATCCGCACCAATCCAAACATCCGTTGCACTACTAACTCAGCATGCTTCTCATTGATATTCTGCCCCTGCCAAGCATAAATCTTCTGAATTTCGCTCAAGATGTATTGTTTGGTCACCGCTTCGCCCTTTAAGCGCATGAGGGTTTTTAGATTATAATGACCCTCGGTCAAACGATCGCCCTGGTCCACTTCGTCTCCATCTTGAACTTTCAGATACATAGCCGAAGTAATCGGATATTCTAATAAATCTTTCTTTTGATAAGTAATGTAGCCCTTTTTGCCGCTCAGGTGGACTGTACCACTCACGGTGGCAAGAATATCTTCGCTCTTGGGGTTAGTCGCAATCGCACCACCTTTTTTAACTCGATCACCATCTTGGACTTTCAGAGTAATATTTTTTCCGGTCGGTAATTCCATCTGCTTCTCGACATCAACGAGAAGCTGGAGGAATTGTTTGTTATTAATTTCGACGATTTTAACCGTGCCAGCGCGTTCTGCTAACATGGCCTCGGTTTTTGGTGCGCGAGCTTCAAACAGCTCTTCCACCCGCGGAAGTCCTTGCGTAATGTCGAGAGCGCTCGCTACCCCTCCCGTGTGGAAAGTACGCATAGTTAACTGGGTGCCGGGTTCACCAATGCTTTGAGCAGCAATAATCCCGACTGCTTCACCTAATTCAACTATTTTCCCTCTCGCCAGATCTTCGCCATAACATTTGCGGCAAACTCCATGCTCGGCTTGGCACGTAAGGAGTGACCGAATCATTACTTCCTCAATCTCTCGGTCATTAATTAACTTAGCCGCCGCTTTATCAATATAAGTATCGGCTGGTACTACCACTTCGCCAGTAGGGGTGATCACATCAGTCAAAGTAAACCTACCTTTAACAATAGAAGATAATTTTTCATTAATCGATTCTGCATATGCCATGGTCATTAATCGCCCTGCGGTCTTGCCGCAATCCTCTATCGTCACTGTGACATCTTGAGAGGCATCAACTAACCGACGGGTTAAATACCCAGCGTCAGAGGTCTTTAAGGCCGTATCAGCTCCACCTTTTCTGGCCCCGTGCGTAGAAATAAAATATTCCAGCGGCGTGAGTCCTTCTTTATAGTTAGATTTCACCGGTAATTCAATGGCATTACCAGCCGGATTGACCACGATCCCTTTCATTCCCGCCATTTGGTTCAGCTGTTCCGAGGAACCCCGAGCTCCCGGATTGATCATCAGGTTAACAGAAGTAAATGGATCGGTCTTATCTTGAACAATATTTTCAATCTGTGATTTAACATCTGACCAAGCTTCGATGGACAACCGTTTTCTTTCATCAGCTGTAATTAAACCATCCTTATATTGTTGCCGAATTTGCTCAACTCTAGTTTCTGCCTCTCCTATGATCTTGGGTTTGGTCGGGGGAATATTAATATCTGTGGCACTAAAGGTGGCTCCGGAAGCTGTGGCAAATTGGAATCCTAAATTCTTGAGATCATCGGCAAATTTAGCCGTCGGTTCATTGCCCAGCTTGGCATAAATCGCACCTAAAATATTTTTGAGGGTCTTTTTGATCACCGGTTCATTAATATATGGCATCACTCCCCGGGGAATAATTTGATTTAAGAGAATTCTACCCAGCGTCGTTTCCAATAATTCACCCGACTCAATCCGAACTTTTATTAAATTGTGATAACTAATTAAATTATTGCTAAAAGCGAGGAGCAATTCATCTACATCTTTGAATGTTCTCATTTTTTCGTGAGGAGCAGTGGCGGTGGCTAAAGTCGCATAATAACAGCCCAGAACCACATCTTGTCCGGGCACGATCACAGGTTCGCCGGTGGCTGGCTTTAAGAGATTATGAGTTGATAACATAATTGTGCGGGCTTCTTCTTGCGCCGCCCGAGACAGAGGCAAATGCACCGCCATTTGGTCACCATCAAAGTCGGCGTTAAACGCCGAACAAGTCAGGGGGTGCAATTGAATCGCGTTGCCTTCAACTAAAATTGGTTGAAAAGCCTGGATACCTAACCGATGCAAAGTCGGCGCCCGGTTAAGTAACACATGGTAGTGACCAATCACTTCATCCAGCGCATCCCACACTTCCGGAACTTGCTTCTCGACCATTTTACTTGCAGTTTTGACATTATGCACAATTTCCTTGCGCATTAAATTAGCGATCACAAACGGTTTAAAGATTTCTAAGGCAATGCTCTTCGGGAGTCCGCATTGATCCAAATTCAGCGTGGGTCCCACCACAATTACACTCCGGCCAGAATAGTCGACCCGTTTCCCCAGCAGGTTTTGCCGGAAGCGGCCTTGCTTGCCGCGCAACAAATCGGATAACGATTTGAGTTTGCGTTTACTGACTGTCGAAGTGGAAGTTTCGCGAGCGGTTAAATCGAGAAGCGCATCCACCGCTTCTTGCAACATCCGTTTTTCGTTTCTGGTAATTACTTCGGGCGCACCTAAATCTAATAATTTCTTTAACCGATTATTCCGGTTGATAACCCGACGATATAAATCATTTAAGTCCGAAGTTGCAAACCGGCCGCCGTCGAGTTGCACCATCGGCCTGAGGTCCGGAGGAATCACCGGCAAATTTTTGATCATCATCCACACCGGAGCAATGTTAGCCCCGCGAAAATCACTCAGTAGCCGGAACCGTTTTTGCAGACGTTTACGTTTTTGACCCACTGCATCAACCAGTTCTTGAGTAATGCTCTCGGTCTCTAAGGATAAATCGATTCTATTAATCAAATCATGGATGGCCTCCGCCCCAATGCCCGCCTTAAATACCGAACCGTATTTCAGCATTAAATCGCGATATTCCAGCTCGGAAATTACCATTTTAACTTTCAGATTATTAATTTCGTTGCTGGCAGTATTGTAAGCATTTTTTAATTTATCTAATTTGTCCGACAATTCCCGACTTAAGCGTTCGCGCTCGGTCAAGTTCGTCGCTTCTTCCATTTTTTTCTTGGATTCGTTCTTCAGCGCCTTGGTGTGTTGCGCATATTCTCCCGCCAATTGATTTAACGCTTGTTGCCTGAGATCTTCATTGACATCGGTAATAATGTAGGCCGCAAAATAAACTACTTGCTCGAGTTTTCTGGCCGGGACGTCGAGGGCTAAACCTAATTTAGATGGCGCTCCCCTGAGATACCAAATGTGGGATACCGGTACCGCCAGAGTAATGTGGCCCATCCGTTCGCGCCGCACTAGTGCCCGAGTTACTTCGACACCGCATTTGTCGCAGACCACGCCCTTGTAGCGAATCTTCTTATATTTACCGCAATAACATTCCCAGTCCTTCGTCGGGCCGAAAATCCGTTCATCAAATAAACCATCTTTTTCTGGCTTTAGTGTCCGATAATTAATAGTTTCGGGTTTGGTTATTTCGCCAAATGACCAGTCCAATATCTTTTCTGGAGAAGATAAGCTAATGCGCACTGATTCAAATAAATCGGCGATGCTTTTTTTGTCTAAGGGCTTGGTTTCTGGGGCAAACTCCATCACAATTATCTTTTCTTAATAATTTTACGCACAGCTGGCGGTTCGTTCAGCACTTTGCCGTCAGCGTCTAATAAATCAATGTTTAAGCAGAGCCCTTGCAATTCTTTGGCGATGACATTAAAGGCCTCGGGAGTTTGCGGCCGTTGAATTTCTTCACCTTTAATAATCGCCTTGTAGGTACTGGAGCGACCCAGCACATCATCGGACTTGATAGTTAACATTTCTTGCAGGATATGCGCCGCCCCATAACCCTCCAATGCCCAGACCTCCATTTCTCCGACTCTTTGCCCCCCTAATTGCGCTTTACCGCCTAATGGTTGTTGTGTAACCAGCGCATACGGCCCAATGGACCGAGCATGAATTTTGTCATCCACCATGTGATTCAATTTCAACATATAGATCATTCCGACCATGGTCTTTTGGCCGAAAGAACTCCCGGTTCTACCATCATAAAGTTGGATCTTGCCATCTTCCGGCAGACCGGCTTGTCTAAGTTCCTCAATAATTCCATCCATATCGATACCCTCAAAGACCGGGTTGCAGGCATTGAAATTGAGTTTAGCCGCCGCCCAACCCAAATGGGTCTCCAGGACCTGCCCTAAGTTCATCCGGGAAATAATCCCTAAGGGATTCAAGATAATATCAACTGGGGTACCATCAGCCATAAATGGCATATCAGCGGTTGGTAAAATCCGCGAAATTACTCCTTTGTTGCCATGCCGACCGGCTAACTTATCGCCGACA
>CAYIGX010000021.1:0-474 GCA_964363095.1 uncultured Candidatus Saccharibacteria bacterium | reverse complement strand
TGCGCATTTGCGCAATATAAACATAAATACGCTTGATGACACCCACTTCTAATTTATCGCCTTTATCGCGATCAAAGATCCTGACATCAACTACTTTGCCATAACCGCCGTGGGGCAGTTTCAGGGAAGTATCTTTAACATCTTTGACTTTTTCACCAAAAATTGCCCGCAGCAACCGTTCTTCTGCGGTTAGTTCGGTTTCGCCCTTGGGCGTAATTTTGCCAACGAGTATATCACCCGCCTTGACCCGAGCCCCAATTCTGACCACCCCGTCTTCGTCCAGATCTGCTACCGCATCTTCTCCGACATTAGGAATATCACGGGTAGTAATTTCTGGCCCTAGCTTAGTTTCCCGCACATCAATTTCTTCTCTTTTAATATGAATGGAAGTAAAGACATCGTCACGGACAAGTCGATCCGACAAAATAACAGCGTCTTCGTAGTTCGCTCCGCCCCAAGGCATAAAGGCCACCA
>CAYIGX010000020.1:0-7412 GCA_964363095.1 uncultured Candidatus Saccharibacteria bacterium | reverse complement strand
TTTACTCCGTTACCTGTTGCTTTTTCTACTGTGTCACAATGTGCTCTAAATAAATCAAACACTTCCTCATATTCGACAACCCCGACACCGAAAATAATAGAAAACTCACATTCTCTAAATGGTCTTGCAACTCTATTTTTAATAGTTTTGGCTTTTACCTTAATGCCAATGACGTTGTCGTTTTTATCTTTAATTTGTTGGCGAATTAATAGGGAATTAGCCCCATTAGTTTGGTTCTGATTTTTCACATCCCAAAGTAAAATATCTTTCCCGGCAGAGAGAGCAATTTTGGTATTGTCCCCGTTACTAGCTAAACTACTAATGGGTAGATCCAGAACGGGGATTAACTTAATATCTTGATGAGTAAGCAAAATATTGCGTTTTTCGGTAACCAATCCGGAATCGACTACAATGTCTCCTTGCCAAGTTCGGTAACCGTCTTTAGTCAAAGTTACGGCGTAAGTGTCCGGGAGGAGCCGTTTGATGGTCTCGGGGGTAGTTTTTTCAGTGGCTTTATCGTTGAGTTTGATCTGTGCCCCTTTGGGGTAGCTTTCGATCAGAATAAAACCGGTCTTCTTGAGAGCCCAGGTTTCCCAATCGATCTTATAGCCGGTGGCATAGAGTACGGCATAAGGAGCTACCACCAAAAATATCAGAACAGCGAGGGCGTAGCTAAAAGTGGTAAGAAGATTACGGGGCATTTCGGTTTAAGGGGATTTATTGGTAAGATATAAGCTGATAACTCAAACTATCAGATATGAGCAAGTTTGTCATCGAAGGAGGCAATGCCCTATCTGGGGAGGTCCGGGTCAGTGGGGCTAAAAATGCGGCCTTGCCAATTTTGGCATCGGCTTTGTTAACCTCGGAAACCTTGGTTATTAATAATGTGCCCAATATTCAAGATATCCGGACCATGCTCGAGATTTTAGAAAGTTTGGGCTGTACTGTAATCGACTTCTCCAATCATAAGTTAATTATTGATGGGAGTAAAGTTGATGGGCACGACCCCGATTTTGTGAAAGTTAAGAAGATTCGCGCTTCGGTTTTAATTTTAGGGCCATTACTCTCGCGGTTCAAAAAAGTCAAAGTCACCCATCCGGGCGGATGCCATATTGGAGCGCGGCCCATCGATACACATTTACAGGCCTTTGAAGCGATGGGGGCCACTGTCCACTCTGATGATCAATTTTACCACGTAGAGACCACAGGCCTAAAAGGAGTTAAGGTGGTGTTAAGCGAATTAAGCGTGACTGCCACCGAAAACGTGCTAATGGCAGCAGTGTTAACGCCCGGGATAACAGAAATTCGGCTCGCGGCGGCCGAACCAGAAATTGGTAATTTAATCGAGGCCTTAAATCAAATGGGTGCCCAAATTAAAGGTGCCGGCACACATACTTTAATTATTATGGGGGTAGAAAAATTACATGCTGCCGAAATCGACATTATTCCTGACCGCATAGAAGCCGCGACCTTTGCGATTGCCGCCGCTGTAATGCACGGAGACGTGCTAATTGATGGATATACCCATGATCATTTAGATTTAGTTACTAAAAAACTCTTAGCGGCGAATGTTAAAATCCAATTGGCGCCCAATAATTGCGCCCGAGTGGCTAGAACCACGCAACTGCGGACAGTTGATATCCGGACTGATATTTACCCCGGTTTCCCGACCGATTTACAGGCGCCATTTGCTGTCCTACTGACCCAAGCGGCCGGGAATAGCAAGATTTATGAAACTATGTACGAAGGGCGCTTAAATTATCTGCAAGAGTTGGCTAAAATGGGAGCTAGTGCCCAAATTTTAAATTCGCATGAAGCAGTTATTTTTGGCCCCACTCCGCTTGTCGGCAAAGAGATCGATAGTTTAGATATTCGGGCGGGGGCTACTCTGATTTTGGCCGCCCTGACTGCGGCAGGCACCAGCGTTATTAATAATGCTGAGATGATCGATCGGGGCTACGAAGATATAGAAGGTAAACTGCGAGCATTGGGGGCCAAAATAGAAAGGAGAGATTAGGTATGATTATTGGAATTGATGCAAGTGCATTTTTGGCTAGTGCCCCAAGCGGAGTCGAAATTACGACCCGCGATTTAATTATGGCCATCCTTAAGTTAGATACTATAAATACTTATTGGTTGTATTCCAGGGCTTTGATTAGAGCCGATTTGCCATGGAGTGAGCATGTTAAAAATATAGTAGTTCCGGGAAAACGATTTTGGACGCAAACCCATTTAAGTCGGGCCCTAAAAAATCAGCCACCTGATATTTTTTGGTCACCCAGTCATACTTTGCCCAATAATTTGCCGAAAAAATCGGTTGCCACTGTTCACGATTTAGCTTGGTATTTGTTGCCCCAAAGCTATGCCTGGAAAAGCCGCTTTTTATCGGCTGTGGCTGTGCGCAAGGCGATTAAACGAACCAGTAAATTAATTGCGGTAAGCCAACAAACCAAAAAAGATCTGAAGAAATACCTCCATGTGCTAGGCGAACAAATCGAAGTAGTTTATCATGCGCTGCGTACTGATTTTTATCCTACTGAATTTGATTTTTCTACTATTTATCCAGAACTGGATCAATATTTACTGTGCGTGGGGAGAGTTGAGTTGAAAAAGAATATACCCAATTTACTTAAGGCCTTCGCCGAATTTAGAATTTCGCACCCAGCGATTAAATTGGTTTTAGTTGGAGGAGCAGGAAATGGCTATGCCAGCATTCTTAAGTTAATCAAAAAACTACGCTTAAGCGGGACCGTAAAATTATTAAATTATGTTCCCGATGGACATCTGCCGGTTTTATATCAAAAATCTTTAGGGATCGTATTCCCATCTTTGTATGAAGGATTTGGGATGCCAATTTTAGAAGGATTTGCAAGTCAAATTCCGGTTTTGACGGCCGATATGGGAGCAACCAGGGAAATCGCCGGCAATGCCGCACTTTTAGTTAACCCTAATAATATTTCGGCAATCGAGTTTGGACTGAATCAGTTGGTTGATGATTCCGCTTTGCGCTCCCAGCTAATTACTAAAGGACAAGTTCGTCTAAAAGATTTTAATTGGGAAACATCTGCCCAAAAAGTAATTAATTTATGGAAGACGCTGTAAAGTTAGCAGGTCAGCAGGTCAGCCCTCCTTCGCCAGGAAGCTACGGACGGGCAAGCAGGTCAGCAGGTTCCTTTCCTGCTATCTTCGCCGAATCAAGGGGAAGGAAAATCAGGGTCGCTATAGTCCATGATTTTTTAGTTAAAATTGGTGGAGCCGAAAAAGTCACACAAGCCCTCTGTGAAATTTTTCCTCAGGCCCCAATTTATACTTTGATTTACGATCCCAAAGTCGACAGTTTGTTTCCCCAAAAAAAGATTATTGTGTCATATCTACAGCGATGGTATCGGACTTGGCATGTGCCGACTAAATTACTGATGCCGTTTATGGCCGAGGCGATCGAAAGTTTTGATTTTACGGGTTACGATTTAGTGATTTCGAGCAATAATTCATTCGCCGGTGGTATTATTACGCCACCGGATGTGCCGCATATTTCTTATTGTCATTCACCCACGCGTTATTTATGGGATGCTTTCCATACTTATGTCGCGGAACAGCAATTGCCTCGCTTGGTCAAAGGATTATTACAGTATATTCTTCATAATCTGCGGATTTGGAGTAAATTAAGCTCTGGCCGTGTCACTAAATATGTGGCCAATTCTAACTATGTCAAAAATCGGATTCGCAAATACTATCGTCGGGAGTCAACGGTAGTTTATCCGCCGGTAGATGTAGATAAGATTCAAGCCAAAGCCACTCATGCTGATTATTTTTTAGTAGTGTCGCGACTCTCTGCCTATAAAAGAGTTGATTTGGCTATTGCGGCCTGTAACGACCTCCGGATGCCGCTGGTGATTATTGGTGAAGGTGAGGAGTGGGCTCGGTTACAAAAATTAGCCGGTTTTAGTGTGGAGTTTTTAGGGTGGCAAAACGAGGCCAACAAAATCGAATATCTGCGCAATTGCCGGGCCTTAATTTTTCCCGGCGAAGAAGATTTTGGAATTGTGCCAGTTCAGGCGATGGCGGCCGGCAAACCAGTGATCGCTTATCGCAAAGGTGGCGCCTTAGAAACTGTGATTGATGGTAAAACTGGCGTATTTTTTTTGGCGCCAACTGTTCCTGCTTTAATCGGCGCTATGCGCAACTTTTTAACGAAAGAAAAAGAATTTAATCCTGACTTTATTCATCGCCATGCTGAAAATTTCAGTAGAGTGAAATTCAAAGCCGAGATGGTAAAATTAATTCATCAAGAATTGCAAAAATGCGGAAAACTCTAAATATTTTAGGTATCAAAGTCGACACTTTTACTACCATTGAGTCGCTGGGCTATATTGCGGAATTAGCAGAAGATGGGCGCAGTCACTATATTGTAACGCCCAATCCAGAATTTATTATGCAATCATTAGCGGATGATAATTTTCGCAGTGTCGTAAACAATGCCGATTTGGCTCTGCCCGACGGCACCGGCATTTTGTGGGCGGCTAAATACTTGACTCTCCCGATGAGCCACTCCCGACCGTTAGCGCACTTCCAGGCCTATTGGCAGTGGTGGTGTACTGGCCTATCTGTCATCATCCAACCCCAAGCTCTTTCAGATGTTATTCCGGAACGCGTAACCGGCGCAGATATGGTATGGGAATTAAGTAAATTGGCCTCCAAGCGAGGTTGGAGCATCTTTTTATTGGGCTCGGCCCAGGGGGTAGCGAAAGCATCGGCAGAGCGCTTGCAATGGTTATATCCTAATTTATTAGTGACCGGAGCAATTGCGGGCCCACCCTATGGAAGCGAGGAGCAAGTTATTGAGCAGATAAAAACAGCGAAACCAAAATTTATTTTTCTGGCCTTTCCCGCCATAGAGCAATTACGGTGGATGAATACATACATTAATCAATTAGATGGGGCTATTATGATCGGCGTAGGCGGAGCCCTCGATTTTATTGCTGGCGGAATAGCGCTGAATGCACCCGAGGGGGCTGCTCGGCCGGCGAAACGAGCCCCAGAGTGGCTCAGAAAGCGGGGATTGGAATGGTTATGGCGCTACCTCACTCAACCCTGGCGGCGGGCTAGAATTAAGATCGCTACCATCGATTTTATGGGCAAAGTGGTGAAATTCAAATTAGTTAACCCCCATTAATAAATGATACCCGATTTCTATAAAATAAATTGATTTAATTAGCCAAAACTAATCGTAAAGATAAAAAGAAGGCCTCCGAAGATCGGAGGCCGCATTATCTAGAAAGGGGCCTGCGGGCCCGCACCTTCTTTCTTATGTAAGAAGAGTGTTCGAAAGGTCCGAGCTATATGCAGGCGCCCCGAAAATCCAAGGTGCGAATATTATTATCCTATAAGCAGAGCCCCATAACTGTCAAGGTAGCTTCTGTTACAATAGATATATGGAGGAGAATGAAGGCAATTTAGTTGCGAACGGCGCCATTCGGGTGAGATTTGCGCCCAGCCCAACCGGAGCGCTGCACATCGGGAGTGTGCGGACAGCCCTGTTTAATTATTTGTTTGCTAAAAAGCACCAGGGTGTCATGGTTTTGCGGATCGAAGATACTGATAAAGAACGCAGTCAAAAGATTTTCGAAAAAGATATTAAAACCGGGCTCAAATGGCTGGGAATCACTTGGGATGAAGAATATAAACAATCGCAACGCACCCAAATCTATAAAAAATGTTTGCAACAATTAGTTAAAGAAGATAAGGCCTATTTAAAAGACGGAGCGTATTATTTCAGGACGCCGACGGCGGGGACAATTGTGGTTAATGATATCATCCGCGGCGAGGTAAAATTTGACGCCTCCAGTTTTGATGATTTTGTGATTGCCAAAAGCACCGGTGATTTTGTCTTCCATTTTGTGAATGTAATTGACGATTGGCAGATGCAAATTAGCCATGTCATTCGAGGCGAAGATCATTTATCTAATACCCCCAAACACATTTTATTGTTTCAAGCATTGGGGGCGGCAGTTCCGCAATACGCCCATATTCCGCTAATTCTCAATCCGGATCGCACCAAAATGAGCAAACGATCAAACGACACTAATTTTGCTGATTATATTGCTAAAGGTTACTTGCCAATCGCTTTAATCAATTTCTTAGCCCAATTGGGCTGGTCAGACCCGCATTCCAGGGAATTTTTTACCCTGGAAGAATTAATCCAGGTGTTTGATTTAAAAAGAATTCAAAAAGCGGGAGCGGTATTCGATATTAAATACCTCAATCATATCAACCATCACTATTTAGCCCAGTTAGATTCTGCTAATTATTACAAGGCGGCCAAACCATATATTCTGTTTGCGGGGACATCAACTTATCACAAAAAAATTCTTAAAGTGGTGCAAGAGCGGGCCGAGTATTTTGGTCAGCTCCCAGAACTGACGGATTATTTTTATCAACCCAAGGATTACGCCACTGAATTATTGATCTTTAAAAAAAGCACTCCGGCATTAACCGGACAAGGCCTACAAGTGGCCCATAAAGTTTTATCGGCTCTGAGTGAAAGATCCTTTAAAGAGAGCAGGTTACAGCAAATCTTGGATGATACAATAACAGCAGAAGGGCTCACGGCGGGAGATTTGTTTTGGCCGGTCAGAGTCGCTCTGTCTGGGGCAAGCGGAAGCCCTAGTCCAGTCGAACTCCTCACGGTGTTGGGCAAAGCAGAATCTTTAAAACGTATAGAAATAGCGATTAATAAACTCAATGGCTAAAAAGAAAATCAGCGTTGTGTATGTCATCGCTGATAGCTCAATGACTGGAGCGCCCCGGCATCTATTGTCTTTGGTGAGCAATCTAGATCCCAAGGATTTTAGCGTATCGGTAATTTTGCCGCAAGGCCCATTGGCGGAAGCGTTCAATCAGCAACGGATTAATACTTTTTTGGTGCCAATGCGCTCCCGCTCCGATATGGCGGCAGTTAATGCTATTCAAAAACTCTTGGTCAAATACGACCCGGATATTGTGCATGCGCACGGTCAGCGGGCGGGACTGTTGGCTCGCTTGGCCGTGAAGGGGCTCCCCATTAAAGTGGTTTATACCGAACATACTTGGACAAAAGATTTTAAATTAGACAATCCGCTACTCCATTGGGCGCATTTACGCTCGATGCGGATGTTGGATAAGTGGACAGATGTAACCATTGCGGTATCTAAAGCAGTGGCAGATTTTTTGGTGTCGATAAACATTACCAAGCCGGATAAAATTAAAGTAATTTATAACGGTATCGATATTGTGGCAGATCGCAAGGATGACGATGAAGCCAAATTGTTAGAAAAATATGGGTTACTGCAGAAAGATATTGTGATTGGCACAGTAGGCAGTTTAAATATGCAAAAAGATACAGTAATGCTCCTTCGGGCGATGCCGCGTATCTT
>CAYIGX010000019.1:0-7531 GCA_964363095.1 uncultured Candidatus Saccharibacteria bacterium | reverse complement strand
AATTTGGCTTTTTCCGTTATTCAAAATTAATTCATAATTGACGCTCGGAGTGGTAGCGACCAACGCCAACCCGAATTCTCGCTCTAGCCGCTCTTGCACAATATCCAAATGGAGCAGTCCCAAAAAGCCACACCGAAAACCGAATCCCAAAGCGGGAGAATTCTCGGGTTCGAACACAAGCGAAGAATCACTCAAACTTAATTTTTCTAAAGCATCGCGCAACTTGGGATAATCGGCATTATTTGTGGTAAAAATCCCGGCATAAACAAAGGGGGTCACTTTTTTGTAGCCCGGCAAAGGTGGCGTAGAAACTGCCCCCGCAAGCGTGATGGTGTCACCCACTCTTACTTTACTCACATCCCGCAGGCCAGTCGCGATATAACCAATATCCCCCGCTTGCAGAGAGTCGGTGGTTTGAAGTTGCGGAGTAAATACCCCGACTTCCAGAACTTCGGAAGCGGCACTCCCTGCCATCATTAAAATTTTTTCTTCCGCCTTAATTGCACCATCCACAACCCTGACGTAAGCCAAGACGCCCTTGTATTTATCGAAGGCAGAATCAAACACCAGGGCCCTAAACGGCAACTCAACTTTACCCGCCGGGGCTGGGATTTCTGCAATAATTAGGTCTAATAATTTATCGATATTCTCTCCAGTTTTTCCGGAAACACCGATGACCTCCGATTCATCAATTTGTAGAATGGCAGCGATCTCTTTCTTGACCGCCTCGGGATTAGCCCCCGGTAAATCAATTTTATTAACCGCTGGAATGATGGTTAAATTCAATTCCTGCGCTAAATGTAAATTGGCTAAAGTTTGCGCTTCGACGCCTTGGCTGGCATCCACCAACAACACCGCGCCCTCAACGGCGGCCAACGACCGGGAAACTTCATAGCTAAAATCGACATGGCCGGGAGTATCGATTAAATTGAGAGTGTACCCCTTGTAGGCCATTTTGACGGGCTGGAGCTTGATGGTAATCCCCCGCTCCCTTTCCAGGTCCATAGTGTCGAGGAGTTGTTCTTTCATTTTGCGTTTTTCGACCGTGCCGGTGAGTTCCAAAAATCGGTCCGCTAAGGTGGATTTCCCGTGATCAATGTGCGCAATTATACAGAGGTTTCGGGTTTTATCTTGTTGAGTCATAGTTTTATTGTACTAGAAAAGAAAAGCGACCCTCTGAAAAGGTCGCTCTATGGGCTAAAGATTGGTGATTACTCCTAGGATGGCTAGGATGAGGAAAACAAAGAACTGGACAGCCAAAGGCCGTTGCTGGATTTTCCAATTATGGACGACCCAATAGCTGTCCGCGATAATCCATAAGGCAAATGCGATTATCCGAATCTGGGAACTCGTGCTGGTTACCAGTAAAGCGCCCAATAAGGCCAACCCCACCATTGCCCATTGTGTCGATTTGTTCATGAGCATACACTCCGGTTGCGATCAAACTGCCTGCTTTTTGCGTTTCCGCCGCGGGCGGGGTTTTTTGTAGATCGTGCCCAGTTCGTCGCATTCTACCAATTTCCCCCGAACATTGTAGGCAAAGTAAGAATTGCAGATACTGCAATATATTTTTTCTCCGGGGGTTGCTTTTTTCACAAACCTGGCTTTGCATTTTGGACAACCGGGCACATGGGCCTTTGGCTGAAATGCTTTTGCCTTGGTCTTGGAAGATGCTGGGCACTGGCACTTTGGGCAGATATAAACCGATTCTCCTTGGCGGTTACCGCTAGGAGGTGCTCCCACATTAACCATTGAGGCGCCACATTTCCCACAAATGGGCTTAGTTTCGGTTGCTGGGTTCATACATATCACTCCTTTTGTCAAATTGCTTTCTTTATCCTATCACACCGATGCTAAATTGAAAAACATTGACTAGGACAGATAAATCGCATATACTATAATTGACCTGAGGGCTTCACTCTAAGGTCACCTTCCAAGGAAAACCTTGGAAATCGAGGTCCTCAGGCAACCTTATTAAAATGCGCCAAATGGTTGGCGCTTTATTTTACTCAACGAAAGTGTAACACGGTACGTACCGTGTTACATAAACGCTTTATTAAAGAGAGCGGGTAAGAATGGTTGTGGACAAACAACTAATTTTTCTTGAACAACCGCCAGCACAAGTTAGTTACAAATCTTACTTCGGGAACAGCCAGTTTTTGCATTATCACTAAGTAGCTCATCCCCGCCACAATTATTGCTACGATCGCTTGGATTAATAAACCGGCGAAAGTATGCGTATCAACAATCCAACTCATGGCCTGCAAAGTGCCATACCCCATCGCCCCCATCACTACACTCCCGCCAATAATTTGAGCCACTAAGATCAATAGGTCGCGCATAGGCAAACCATGGACTTTTTTTTGTAGAATCATAAACAACACCAAGGCATTAACTATCCCCGACAAAGAAATCGCCATAGCTAAACCCACTACTTTATAATATGGGATTAAAACTAACGCTAAAACAACATTGATCACTAATGATAGTACGCTAGTGAAAAATGGGGTTTTGGTATCTTGTAAAGCGTAAAACGACCGAGCCAACAGCGGCACGATGGCCTGCGCCCACATCCCGAATACCAAAAAAGCTAACACCGAAATAGTAAACCGCGTATCTTCCCAGCCAAATTGCCCTGACCCTAGGACCAGCCGTACGATCTGGGCCCGCAGTAGCCAGTACAACATCATTGTCGGCACGATCAGAAACAAAATTTGACGCAAGGTCTCTACTACATCTTGTTTAAATTCACTAATTTTTTGCAAAGAATATTTTTCAGTTAAAGTCGGAAAAACTGCGACCGCAAACGAGATACCAAAAATCCCGACCGGCAAACTATATAAATTGTCACCCAAATTTAATACGGCGATGCTCCCTACGGCCAAGGTGGAAGCAATTATTGTATTAACGATAACCGACACTTGCTGGGTGGCAATACCAAGAGTGCGCGGCAACATCAGTACCGCCATCCGGCGCAGAGCTGGATGTTGTAAATTAATATGCATGCGATATTTATATCCCAAAGCAAACACGCTGGGAATCTGAATGAGCATATGGAGAAATGCCCCTACTACCACACCGTACGCGAGGCCCATATAGCCGAACCGAGGCACCAACCACAGAATACCGGCAATAATCCCCAGATTGTAGAGAATCGGCGCAATCGCATAGACGACAAAGTTTTTAAATGAATTTAGAATCCCACCAGCTAAATTACTAATCCCAAAAAACAAGGGCGAAAGCAACATCACACGCATTAAATTAACTGTCATTTCTCGTTTTATGGGGTCAAATCCCGGCGCAATCACATATGACAGGGCGGGGGCAAAAATGGCAATGATCAGTAATAATCCGGTTAGAATAATGATGCCAAAATTAATTAGCGTGTTCACAAAACTCCAGGCCTCGTCTTTGCCATTTTTCTGCATATATTCAGTAAATAGTGGAATGAAAGCGGAAGATAATGCTCCTAAAAGCAGTAGATTAAAAATAAAATCCGGGAGTTTAAAAGCCGCAAAATAAGCATCCAATACATCCCCCGCTCCAAAGTGAGCCGCCAAACTTCGGTCTCGCAGGAGCCCAAAAATTCGGCTGACTAAAGAAGCCACCGCGAGTACCACTGTGGCTTCTAAAACACTCGATTTACGATGGATAATTTTATGGATCATTCTTTAGCGTCCGGTGATTGGCTCTGCTTCGGAAAAAACATCTCGAAATCTTCGCGCTCGATCACTTCATCCTTAACCAGCCGCTCGGCAACGGCTTCTAACTCTCCTTTGTATTGTTTCAGCACGGTCGTAGCTTTGTCTTCCGCTTCCTTAATAATGTTAGTCACTTCTTCATCGATGATGGACGCGATTTTTTCGCTATAGTTTTTTTGTTCATGAATTTCTCGGCCCAAAAAGACCAGCTCTTCTTTGCCGCCAAATACTACCGGCCCGATCTTGTCGCTCATCCCAAACTTTATAACCATTTGGCGAGCCAATTCAGTGGCTCGCTGCAAGTCATTGGCCGCTCCGGTAGTAATTTCTTTAAAAGTTAATTGTTCTGCCACCCTGCCCCCCATCATTACGGCCAGCTCATCCACAAACTGGGTTTTGGAATGTAAATATTTATCCGCAATTGGCATATTCCAGGTATAACCTAAGGCCATGCCGCGCGATATCACGGAAATCTTATGCACCGGATCACCGTATGGCAAAATATGAGATACGATGGCATGCCCGGCTTCGTGATAAGCGGTAATTCTTTTTTCAATTTCGGTTAAAATCTTATTTTTGCGTTCGGGGCCTAAAATAACTCTTTCCAAGGCCTCTTCAAAATCGGTTTGGTTGATTTTTTTCCGATTGCGGCGCGCCGCCAAAATCGCGGCTTCGTTAACTAAGTTTTGCAAATCTGCACCCGTAAAGCCGGGGGTTTGACTGGCTAATTTATTTAAATTAACATCTTCGTGCAAGGGCTTGTTTTTGGCATGAACTTGTAGAATGGCCAATCGATCTTTAATATCCGGGCGCTCTAAGACCACCCGCCGGTCAAACCGCCCCGGCCGCAGAAGGGCTGGGTCCAGTACATCTGGTCGATTAGTCGCCGCGATTACAATCACATTAGTATCGGTTTCAAAACCATCCATTTCTACCAAGATCTGATTGAGGGTTTGTTCTCTTTCGTCATGGGAACCCCCAAGTCCGGCGCCTCGTTGCCGACCCACCGCGTCAATTTCATCAATAAACACAATCGCCGGCGCATTGCGCTTGGCTTTAACAAACAAGTCGCGCACCCGAGACGCACCAACTCCCACAAACATTTCCACAAATTCTGAACCCGAAATATGGAAGAATGGCACCCCGGCTTCTCCAGCCACCGCTTTGGCGAGCAGAGTTTTGCCGGTGCCGGGAGGCCCCATTAACAACACCCCTTTGGGAATCCGGGCTCCGATACTTAAAAATTTGCTGGGATATTTTAAGAATTCAACTTCTTCCATTAATTCTTGTTTGGCCTCGTGAGCCCCTGCTACATCATCAAAGGTAACTCTATTTTTGCCTTGCAAGGGCACTAGCCGAGCCCGACTCCGTCCAAACGACATCGCTTGATTGTTGGCACCTTGCGCTTGCCGGAGCATAAACCATAAAAACCCGACGATCAGGAGGAAGGGCAAAAGCGATGAAATGATGCCAGCCCAAATTTCGGTACTGCTAATATCTTTTATCTCGATCATGACTTTCCGGGGGTCTATCCCGGCATCAAATATCGAAGTCCCGGCTTCTTTGCGGGAACGATATTCGGTGCCACTCCGATCAATAACCGACAAACTATCACCCTTCACCACGATCTTTTCGATCTGGCCTGATAGCGCATCATCCACCACTTGGCTCAACGGAATTTCTTTAATCGTCCCTTCACTCACTCCATAAATGCTATACAACAAACTCCCGATCAAAATCGCGAGCAGAGCGTAACCAATTAGCTTACTGGTAGTGAATCTCATTTATTAGCAAAGTTAGGTCTTTTATGACTAACACTAATTTTACCATAGCCCCGAGATAGGAACAATTTACCTGGGAATTGCTTCCACACTCTCGGTTTAGGGCTGGCTAAAGTGGCCTGCATCTCATCCAAGTGAACTCGCTTAATATCTTGGCGGTCCCCTTGTAATTGTTGGATGGCCAATAACAGTAATTCGTTTTGCATGAACTTATCCAACTGCCGAAAGCTTAGTTCCTTAAAGTTAATGGTATCTGCACTACTTTTACTCGCCACTTTTTTATAAGTGTCTTGTGTGAGATGGCTTAAACAATCCTCGAGTTCTCCCCAACTATTGGCATTGCGTCCCAATACTTCTCTAAGGCCCGGATTTACTTTTTCCAGGACTGGCAAAATCTGGTGTCGAATTAAATTCCGCGTATAAACTAAGTCATTATTACTAGTGTCTTCACGAAATTCTAAGTGATAGATTTTCGCAAATTCAACTAATTCATTTTTAGAAATGGAGAGTAGTGGCCGCCATAAATTATTCTCCCGAAGGCGCATCCCGGCCAAAGCGCGCATTAGCCCGCCCCGGAGCCAGTTCATAATAATAGTTTCGGCTTGGTCATTGGCCGTATGGGCCAGGGTAATAACTTCTGCTCGATATTTTTGTGCCATTTTTTGTAACCAATTATAACGAGCCCAACGTCCGGCTTCTTCGATAGTCAGCTTTTTAGTTTTAGCCAATTTATTAACATCCGTGGTATCCGACACAAATTTCAAGCCCAAACTTTTAGCAAGATTTTCTACAAACTTAGCATCTCGACTAGAGGTCGCTCTTAATTGATGATCAAAATGAGCTACAATAATCTCCCATTCGTACTGCACTGCCAAGAGATAGAGCAAGTGCAATAAAACTACCGAGTCAACCCCCCCCGAAACTGCCATAATTAAAGTCGCACCCTGAGAAGGGAAATTTTGGCTGTCCAACCGTAAAATCAGCTTGTCTTTAAGCTCCATACCCCTATTATAGCGGGGTTTACAATTTTCAGCTTTTTACCTAATCTAAATTAAGTTACGATATAGAGGTAATGTGCCAGGGTAGCTCCCTCCTACGCTTCATCTCATTGAGAATAGACCATCGGTCTCTCCCAATGTAGATAGCGCTACGGAGGACTGCGCAGTGGGAGTAGTGGATTTACCCCGTTAAGAATTGGCAGGGTAGCTCAGTGGTAGAGCAGTGGACTCATAAGCCATTGGTCGAGGGTTCAAATCCCTCCCCTGCCACCAAAAAAGCCAATTTCTAACGGGGCGAGTAAGCCATTGGTCGCGAGTTCGAATCTCGCCTCTGGCACCATATAGACAATAGTACAACATGATTAAAACAATCGTTTTTGATGTAGGTGGCGTATTGGTGAAACGCGACGTCTTTGCAACTATTATTTTAGGGCTTTCTCAACAATACAACCTAGATCCCATCTCTTTGCGTACAACAGCATCCGCGCTCTGGGAAGAGGTATCGGCTGGAAAGATAACTGAAAAAGAATTTTGGCCGAAATTGTTGAATAGTTTTCAATTACCCATAAATCTTCTAGCAGAAATAGAAACCCAAGAAATTAACTTGATGAATCCAGTTGACCCAGTTTGGGGGTATGTAAATCAATTGCACGGCAACTATAAATTAGCAATTTTATCTAATATGGGGGAGCGTTGGGCAAAGATTAGAGAAGAGAAATTTAAATTATCTAAGTATTTTAATCCTATTATTTGGTCTTACGATATAAAGCTATCCAAACCTGATATAAAAATATTTTCTTACTTGGCCGAAAAATTAGACAATTTACCAGCCGAATGTGTGTTTATTGATGATAAGGAAGAAAATATTGCGGCTGCTCGCCAATGTGGTTTCAAAGCCATCCATTTCCAAAACCCAGAACAACTGTGTGACGACCTTTGTGCGCTGGGAGTAGCCCTGTCTTTGCCTCAAACTAAGTAAATTGCTTGCTCCTACCCGACTATGGGATGATGGGGGTGATTTTATGAAGCTTTGGAAAATTAATCCAATTAG
>CAYIGX010000018.1:0-7565 GCA_964363095.1 uncultured Candidatus Saccharibacteria bacterium | reverse complement strand
CGGTCCGCAAGGACCGGCGGGCGAATCTGGTCGGCCTGGTGAATCAGTAGTTCTGGGTGGAACTACCAACTATGATACGCTCGAATTAAGCGAGGGATTGATAGTTACGGCAACTTCAACCATCGCGACATCCAGCGTATTGAGATTACAAAAACCCGGTTATAGGCAGGTCGGTGGCGTGAATTTCGCGGATATTGCGATTCCGATAAATAATGCGACAAGCTCTTCGTTTTGTTCGGTACCTAATCCTTTCTGGGGTTCAACCTCCAGCTTGATGACTCTGGGAACGAATATGTATTCGACGAGCTCTCTGGATATTAGATATTCCATATCTACATCCACTACCGCTTTCAGATATGGCTCATCTACTCGCGCTTTCGTTTATGATCATTTAGTTGTTGGCCGGACATCGGGTACCTATGACAATATGTCATGGACTCCTCATCTCCAAGAAGCCACGACTACTACGTCTGATGCTGAAGCCAGAGGTTTGCTGTACTTCGACGACAATCTTACCCCGGATGGTTCGTGGCCGTTCTCTATCGGCGCGTACGAATACGTGAACTGGAACATCGCTACCGGTACTCCCGGTCCGCTGGGCTATTGGAGGGGTTCGTGCGATTTGTCGGCTCGGAGAGGTTTATAAGAAATAGATTATTGACCCTCCTCGGTGGTCGGCCGGGGAGGTTGTAAATAAAAACTTATGGCTAAAAATAAAAAAGCAGTCGTTGAAGACGAATTGGTAGCTGAAAGGATTTATAAAGTTATTGATCCTGAAAATGCCGATAGAGTTCTCGAGATTTTAGATAGAAAGATTGAATTTAAAGCTGGTGAAGCCGAAAATATAGTTGTCGAAGAATCTGTCGCCAAAGCTTTAAAAGAAAAGTACCCGTACCTTGTTATTGAGCAAGTATAGTCCAATTACAAAATAAACAGCCCGTAACCATAGGCTTAAAAAATGGTTTAAAAAAATGTTTGTAAACAATACAGCAAAGAAGGACATCAAACTTAATTCATTTGACGGTTATATTTTAACAATTCCCCCGGGTGTTTCCTGGATTTGGGATAAAGCCGGTGAACATCTGACTACTAAAATTTATAAAGTAGAATCTACCGGCGTGGATAAATATGGACTTTCAAATGGCAATGGTATTCCTCCGCTCTTGGTTTCAAATCAGGCGGCGTGGGAAAAAGGAGGCAAGAAATTAACTGCCGTTGAGAGATTTCAAGTTAAAGAGAAACTTATTCCCCGCGCTAAATTAATTTCTCTAGCCAAAGAAAGAGGAGTTGATGATAAAGAAGTCGTAAGATTTCTAACCGATACGAATATCGATCCTTCGATAATCGCAGAGGCAATCAATAATCTGCCCGTACCTGAAGAAATCAGATACCCGGCAATTTTAGAATCAACTCCGGAATCAGTACCCGAAACAGTTGCAAGTAAATAATTATGGAAAATAAATCATATTTAATAATTTTAGGCATATTCGCCATAGCCCTATCATTTTCTTTTCTTGGCGAAAAAGCAGTAAAAGAAGAAGATAAATCATTGGGTAGCGCTTCTCTGATTGACTCTTGCCAGACGGCTTCGGCTACTACTACAAGAGTTAATTTGATTGCCTTAGATAGTACTCCCGATTTGGGCACGACGACCGTTTTGACTTGTAATGCCGCCTCAGCTGAGAAACTTTCACTTCTCTTTACCGGAGAAGCAAGCTCAACCGGCTCTGTATTCTATGATGTTCAAACCAGCCAAGATAGAATTACATTCTATTCAGCCCAAGCTGGGTCGGCTCGTTTTGAAGTTGCGACTACTACACGGCAGGTTGTCGTTAATCCCTTTATTGGGACTTGGGTAAGGGTGCAGGCGCGCGCTAATGCCACTACCTCGATTCATCTTCGCTTGGTTACGCAAGAGGAATTGGCGAGATAGTTTTTCTATGGAAAATAGAAAGTATGGCCTTAAACTCGCGGCGCCAAAGCCCGAGGACTGGAAATTTGGGTCCTCGCCTTTGGAAATGAAAGTTATCCAGCCTGGGGGGCAATGGGATGAATTTTTGCCCGTTGAGGAAAAGCAAGCGCCTAACGGTTTTGAAACGAGCGGATGTGTTAGCTTCGGTAGTACTTCCGTGCTGGAAATTTTGGCCAGCAAGCTTTATAAAGAATCTAAAAATTTCAGCGACCGATGGTTAATTAAACAATCCGGTACCGATCCTCGTTCGGGCGCGACTGTTGAACAGGTCCTAGAAACTCTCCGTAAGCTCGGTGTTCCCCTCCAAGAACGTTGGGATTTCGGTCCTGATATTACTTCTGTAGAGCAATTTTTTGAAACTCCCCCGCCTAAATTATTTGATTATGCGCGCGAAGATTTTTCAGACCCGTATGACTTCAAATATGATTCCGTGCCGGCTAATCAGGTGGCCATTAAAAGCGCCCTAGAGTGCTCCCCATTGGGCGTGTCGGTCTCGGCGTGGCACCTAGGAGAAGATGGAATCCATCGCAGTAAGGGAATGCCCAACAATCACTGGTGCGTTTTATATGGTTATGATGATGAAAAACAGGCTTGGAAAATCTTTGATTCCTATGACGGATTTAAAAAGCTGTATTCTTATGATTCGGAAATGCAAATTGTAAAAAGATATTGGATAAAGAAAAAATCCCCATCAGTTAAAAAGCGTTTCAGTTTATTAAAATTTTTAAGCGGTTTATTGATATGAAAATCATTCTTTATCTTTTGGGAATAATAGTAATAGCGGGAATAGTATTAGGTAATGCGCCCATCGATGTTCCCACCGAACCCAAACTAGGTGGCCTCGCGCCTCTCCCCGGCTCTATAACCGAAGGCACCTCCACTGCCGGATGGACCGATGATGGCTCTATCGTGCGCCTGAACACACAGGCAGATAATGTCGGTATCGGTACAGTGAATCCCTCGCAAAAACTACAAGTGCAGGGGAGCGCTTATATAACTAATAATTTAAGCATTAGCGGGGGATCGATAGATTTTTCTAATGGCCCTTCGACAACCACGATAACAAAAGTAACTAATGGTAATCTTGGCTTCGGCACAAGCACCCCAAGCGCTGAATATTCTTTCGGCGGCGGGATAATGGCGCCCGGCACAACAACATTTAGTACGGTTATGTTTGCTTCTTCAACCTTCGGTGTCTTGGGCCGTAAATATACTTGGCCGGCTGCTGATGGCACGGTTAATCAGGCCTTGATTACTAATGGACAGGGTGTCTTTTCTTTTGCTTCGGTTACATCGTTGCCGGCAAATACTAGCGCCTCATCATCGTTGGCTAATGATGGATCCGGTAATTTAATCTGGTCTACCGAATCCGGTTGGCAAAAACTTAAGGAACTCACCGCCGATGTTGCCACGGGAACAATGGGCATTATTCAACTTCCAGTAAGAAGCGAATATGAAATTATAATCAATATTGTATCGGTTGCTTCAGCGGGTATACCTAGAATAAGATTTAATCTTGATGCCGGAACTACTTATGGATATACGGTAGTCGAGGATTCGGTGAGATGCGGTAATGGAGGTTCGGGATGCGCTAGTACAGATAATCAGTTAATACTTGCTGGAACGAGTACGACTTCACCCGCGTATTATAAAATTTATATTCACAATGAAGCAACGCTTCGCAAGTTGGTTAAATTTGAGGGTAATAGTAGTCCAAGCGCAGCTATCGCTCCAATAAATTACAATGGTTCTGGCGTTTGGAATAATACAGCTGATTCTATAAGAGATTTTCAGCTTATAACCGGAGGTGGTAATTTTGGCGCGGGAACAAAGATAAAAATTTACGGGAAAAACTAATTTGCCTAAAATCCAAATCCCAAATCCATCAGTTAATAGGTTTCGCGGAATTTTCCCGGGCCAATTCAGCGGTGAAATTTTTTTAGGTAAAAATATAGATTTAGAAAAGTCCAAAAGCAAAGTTCAATTAGCAGATTCTTTCAGCGCTTTAGCAACTTCTGCCTCTGTGGGATTTGCGGCTCTAACAACTCCGGTAGCTTTCGTCCGTTCTTCTGCTGATGGCACCGACCGCTGGTGGGCAAATGCGGGTAGTTTATATAAAACAACTAATACCGATCCCGAAACTGGTTGGGCTTTGGATGCCATTGGCTCGAGCCCAACAGCCGCACTCTACGATATGATTGATTTCGCTGGCGCGCTTATAGTCCCAACCTCCACCAATCTATCGCGTTTAGCCTCCGGTGTTTGGACCGCTTCTTGGTGGACATCGCTTACTGGTGCCTCTGCATTATCAGCCGCCCCTCACCGCTTTGCTATTTTTGAGGGTGCTTTAGTCGTGACCGATGGACGATTCATTAACGATTATGATGGCACCATAGTCCGCGACCCCGCACTTACCCTCCCCGTTGGTTTTGAAGCACGCTGGGTTAAAGTTTGGCGCGATCTGCTATTTATTGGCGGCATAGATACTGTTGGCCGCGAAGCCAATGTCTATACTTGGAGACGCACACTAACTACTTATGAATCGGCTTTCCCCATAGGCGATACCGAGGCGCTCTGTTGTTTCGTGGTAGATGTGCCTTATATCGTTACCAAGAAAGGCGCGATTAAAAGATTTAATGGCGCGGGCTTTGAACTTGTTCAGCAATTCCCGACAGTTGAATTAAACAAAGCCATAACCTTAATTCATCCTAATGGTATCGCGGTTCAAGAAAATATAGTCAGAATGTTGGTTAATTTTGGAGCTTCCGCCGATATAAGAGTTCTATCTGGGCTTTGGACTTTTGATGCCTCTAATAATAATCTTTATCATTCGGGTTCGGTGAAGAATAGTATCGGCGCTGATTATGCACAGCATGAATTGGTAGATGTGGGTGCCGTAACGCTTACCACTCCGACGCAAGGATCGTATCTCATAGGCGCGCGCCCTTATGTGGATTATGGAGCATCCACTTCTCGTTACGGTATATTTTCATCCGATGAGGAGAATACTTCTAACAGAGGATATTTTATTACGCCTAAAATTCCTTCTGCTGACGCGAGAAACTATTGGAGATATATAACTGCTAAAGTTTCAAGATTTCAGGGAGCGGGCGATAGGTTGAGGGTATATTTCAGGCAACAAGAATCTACGACTGTTCCATTTGACGCGCCGAGTTATGAGAATATCACGTGGGTTGATACGACTCATTTCACGGGGAGTAATAGTAGCGTACAAGCCGGTGATTTAGTAGAAGTTATAGCCGGAGATAATGCCGGGGCCTTAGAGCGAATTACTGCCATAGCCGCTGGCTCGCCCAATACTTATACCATTGCCACAGCCGTATATGCTTCGACTGCGGTCGCGCGCGCGAGATATATAAGGGCAAACGATATTGGGAATATTTCATCGCAAAGTGTGGAGGAGTCAAGATTTATTGTTGGGGCTAAAAGTAATTTTTGTCAATTTATTTTTCAGTTAGTGGGGGATGAGCAATCACCGAAAATTGAGCGGCTACTTTTGGAATTTGATGCGGTGCCGTTATAAAATATGCCCAACGAAATCCAACAAATAAAAGATACTCTGGCCACGCACCAACACAGTGGATCTGATGGGTCATCTAAGATTGCCTTACTGGATTGGAAGATTATAGCCCGGAATACCTTACCGGTAGCCGCGACCTCTTTAGTGATGGATAATATACCGTCGAGGAGTTTTTTGAGGGTATTGATTCAGTATGGGGCTAGGAGCACAACCGGCAATGTTCTTTTAAGAATGAATAATGACTCGGCTGGAAACTACACGTTTATAGAGGAGACTACGGCCTCGGCTAGAGTATCACAAACGGAGATCGACATCATTGACGCTGCGGCCACGAGTTTGGGCTATTTTCATACTATTGATATTGTAAACATTCCCGGTTTAGTTAAAAGTATAACCGCCGAAAGTATCGCCAGAATTACCGCGGCCTCCACGGCTCAAACTCATTTCACGATTAAGGGGACTTGGGTGAATACTACTGCGGCGATCACGCGACTGGACGTTATTTCATCGACCTCTGCAACTTTTCCGGTGGGTACCTCCATAGTCGTATTGGGTGTAAATTTTTAGAAAGAGTAAAAAAATGGTATAATAATATTATGGCAACAGCCTTACTCAGCGAGCTTCGGGACGAATGCGAACTCCTACTCTCGGTCCCGAGCGGTGATTCGTATATAGATTCTACTCAACAGCTCAAGGACATCCAGAGAGCTTATGAAAAAACATCGGGGGCCTATAACTGGCCTCAACTTTTAGTTCGCGTGGGCCTGCCGATTGTGGCAAATGTGGATAGATACGCTCTACCCACTGGATTTAGGAAATTTCATTTTTTGAAAGTTGAGGATAATTTATATTCAGAAACAGAATTGGAATTTTTAAAGAAATCCCGCAGGAAATACGCCATTGACCGCAATGCCAGCCAGTTAATTTTAAGCCAAGTACCGACTACGGCTTCAACTACCTATACGCTTTCCAATGCAGAATCGGCTGGTTCGGCGGTAAGTATTGAATTAGACACAGTTTCTGGGCTTTCTCAATTTGAAGAAATCTTTATTGACTCCGCCTCCGGCACGGATGAATTTACGCTTGTTTCCAGCGTAGGTACTTTATTAATCACCGCCCGGCTCCGTGCCGCTAAAAGCGCTTCTGATGTTCTTTATCGGCAGAAGGCTATTATTGATATGTTTTATTATCGAAACCCCGTTGCTTTATCTGGCGCTAGTGATACTATGCTTATCCCAGATGAACTTGATTATACGGTCTGTGTTTATGCCGCCGGGCTGGCGTTTCAAAGATTGGAGGATTACGCAAAGGCCGATAAATTATTCGCTACTTGGGAGCAACAAGTGAGAGCGGCTTTCTTGGCCCAAGACGCGCAATCAACCGATCGTGTGGGCGAAATGACTATCGGATAAAATTATGGCATACACCCTCCCCAGCGGCAAAATCTACGACCCCGAAGACATCCAATCCGCACCGGCTAATTTTGATGAGCCAAAAGAGGGGCAGTTCTTTCGAGATCCACGGCAAGGCGTGGGCTTGGGTGAGGGTAAAGTTATCCAGCGCAAAGGCAACCAACTTCTCATAACATCCGCCGATCAATTTCAAGGAGATATAAATTCTTTGCCACAAATAGAGGTGTCCGGTTCTCTTGAAGGAAAACTCGGCCGTGGCCTAGCCAAAGAACGAGGCATAGCCGGCGAAGTCAGTCCCTTCGTAAATATCAGCGGCGCGCCCGCTGGCCAGAATCTCGGTGAAAAAAAAACCTCTATGCCGACTAATGTAGAACCAACAGCAGCTACAGTTACGCAACCGACTACATCGGCTCCTTTTAATTACGCCGAAGAATTTGCAAAAACCGTAACCGCGCCGGTAGGCAGTCAGGAAAGAACCCAGCAGTTATTAGCCTTGGGGCAAAAATTATTAACTTCTAAATCAGCCGCGCCTACGGCTATTTCGGCTCCGGCCGTTGCTTCACCAGTGCCGGGCGCGACTCCCACGCCCGCCGCCCCCCCCGCGCCAGTTATTAAAGATGTATCAGGATTATACGCCAGT
>CAYIGX010000017.1:0-7658 GCA_964363095.1 uncultured Candidatus Saccharibacteria bacterium | reverse complement strand
CGCATCAAAGAAAGCGCCGGGCCCGCGGAGGGCCAAATCCATTTGGGCTAAAGTATTGCCGTCGCTAATTTTAACAAACGCTGTTAATCTTTCCGAAGTTTCCAAGTCGTCGAATTTAGTTTCGATCAAACAATACGATTGCAGGGTGCTCCTGCCCACTCGTCCGCGCAATTGGTGCAATTGGGCCAATCCAAATCTCTCTGCATTTTTAATCCAAATTACAGTAGCGGCTGGAACATCAATGCCGACTTCAATCACGGACGTTGCAATTAGAATATTAATCTCACCATCTTTGAACTCCCGCATAATCTTTAGTTTTTCTTCCGCTGGGACGCGGCCGTGCAGTGTCGCGATGCGGGCAGTAGGGAATAATTGAGTTAATCGCTTGGTTTCTGACACAATCGAAGCCCGCTCGGCGGTCAGGTCTTCTGAAATTAGGGGAGTAATGACAAAAATCTTATGTCCCGCTGTAATTTCTTGATTAATTAAAGCCACTACTCGAGCGAGATTATTAGCTGTGGCTAGACGAGTAATAATTGGCAGACGGCCTTTCGGAATTTCGGTTAAGTAAGATATATCCAAATCACTAAATAAAGTTAAAAAGAGCGTGCGAGGAATGGGAGTAGCGCTTAAGCTAATAAAATGCGGAGTTGCACCCCTCTCTTTATTTTTCAATTGATAACGCTGACCCACACCAAACCGATGCTGTTCATCGACAATCACTAAATTGAGATTTTGAAACCCAACTTGTTTTTGAATTAAAGCATGCGTACCGATCACTGCTTTAATTTTGCCAGTTGCGATTTCGGTGGGAGTAGCCGTTTTAGTGCTACCAGTCAGCAGAGCATTGGAAATGCCCAATTTCACAAGGAGGGGCTGAAGGCCGTAATAATGTTGGGTAGCCAATACTTCAGTTGGGGCCATCAGGGCGGCCTGATAGCCCCCCTGGACAGCTGCAGCAATAGCCGCCGCTGCTACCACGGTCTTGCCGGAACCCACATCGCCCAAGAGTAAGCGGTTGGTCGCTTTCGGGAGCGATAAATCCCGCAGGATTTCTTCCGTGGCCTTAATCTGACTAGAAGTTAAAGCAAAATCTAAGTGGGTTTGAAAATCGGCAAAAAAATTGGGGAGAGGGGCAATGGGCCGGCTCGGTTGCTGGCCCCAGTTTCTTTTCACGAAAGCCAAGCTCAATTGGATCATAAATAATTCTTCAAAACCTAGCCGATATTTGGCGTGATTAAGTTCTGTTAGTGAAGCCGGAAAATGAATATTTTCTAAAGCGCTCGCGAGTGATGCTAGCCGGTATTTTTTAATTAATTCCTCTGGCAAAATTTCCGACTGATGGCGGATGGTGTTTAATAAAGTTTTCATAACCCTTCGGATCATCTTACTGGTAAGGCCGGCAGTTTCCGGATAAATTGGCACAATCCGCCCTGTATGGAGAGGAGAGTGATCGGCCAGTTCAAAGACGGGGCTTACGAGGGCGGGATGTCCTTGATGACTCCCGACTAAGCCACTAAAATAATATTCCTCAGTTTTTTTGAGGGTTGTTTGTAAATAAGGTTGGTTAAACCAAGTGGCCCGCATGTTGCCGCTCTCATCCCCGAGGAGGGCAGTGGTGATAAACATCTTTTTGTGCGGCGAGCGAAAGTGAGAAAGGGATATTAACTTGGCGCGGACGGTAATTTTTTGGCCAATCTGGGCAGTAGAGAGAGGGGAGAAGGTGCTCCAATCCTCCCATTTGCGGGGGTAATAGGTTATCAGGTCTGACACGGTAAGAACCCCTAGTTTTTGCCATTTGAGGGCCAGATTAGGGCCAATTCCGGGGAGTTTATTGATAGTGTCTGTAAGGAGGAAAAACACGATTTTTGTGCTCTGGGAGCTAAAAAGTTCTTGATTAAACCCGAAAAAAGGAGTATAATGAATTGATAGTTAAGGAGGGGTTAACATATTAAGCTTAACCCAACTATGAATAGAAACGAGCAGATTATCAATTTTGTGGGAATGCGGTTTGATATTAGCCGAAGAACTCGTTTTCCCAAAATTCGGCAATGGCAAGCCCGTAGAGTGGTCCGGAATCGGTTAGGAGTTACTCGTAATCTAAGGAGTGTCCTTGGAACAATTTTGGGGGCGTAAATTAACTCAGTTTGGCAAATTTGCGTTTGCCAACTTGCAAGACCATATCAACCTGTGGGTCGATTTTTTGGTCCGGATCGCTGATTAACTGCTGATCAATTTTTACCGCTTTTTGGTCAATCATCCGTTTTCCTTCCGATTTAGAATCGACTAATCCAGTCGCAACCAATAAATCAACCACGCTTATAGGTTCAAGTGGAATTTTTACCATTGGCATGTCTTTAGGTAATTCGCCTTTCTGGAAAGTATTAATAAACTCCGCTTCCGCCGCCTCGGCGGCGGATTGATTATGGTATAGTGCCACAATTGCTTTGGCTAAGCGCAGTTTAATATCGCGCGGGTTAGTGCCATCCGCTAATTCTTGCTTAATTTGGGCTAATTCATCAGACGAGGCAGGAGTGCAAAGTTCCCAATAGTCCATCATCAGATTGTCTGGCAGCGACATAATTTTCCCGAATTGGGCTGCGGGCGGTTCGTTAATCCCAATATAATTATCCAAGCTCTTAGACATTTTTTTAGCACCATCGAGGCCTAAAAGGAGCGGCATGATCATCACGGCTTGTTCATCTTGGCCAAATTTTCTTTGCAAATCGCGCCCCATCAGCATATTTAGTTTTTGATCGATGCCGCCGATTTCAACATCGCATTTTAATTGCACCGAATCATACCCTTGCATAATCGGATAAATTACTTCGTGCATCCCCACATCCAGGCCTTTTCTGAGGCGGGTCTGAAAATCTTCGCGGTCAATAATTTGGGCCACGGTTACTTGGCCCAATAATTTAATAATATCGGCAAAAGTCATGGTCTCGAACCATTCGCTATTGCGGCGTAGCTCACATTTCTTGATATCCAAAATTTTACCCACCTGGGCAAGATAGGTTTGAGCGTTTTGCTCAATTTCTTCGGCTGATAAAATTGGCCGAGTAGTATTGCGCCCACTGGGATCGCCGATGCGGGTAGTGTAATCGCCGATCAAGAAAATTACGATATGGCCGGCATCCTGGAATTCTTTTAGTTTCCACAAGACAACCGCGTGGCCAAAATGCAAGTCGGGTTTGGTGGGGTCAACGCCCAGCTTAATGCGTAAAATTTGTCCCGATCTCAGTTTTTCTGCCAAAAGCGGTCGATTAATAATTTCATCGACATGATAATTTAGGATATGCTCAACAGTTTCTGGAACAGGCGGTTTTGCCATAAAAATAAAGTTTATTGACTTAATTATATCAGAATAGGAGAAAACTGGTTTAAGGCATAGCTACTTTGTTATAATGTGAGTTGTAAAAAGGAGACAAGAAGTTGAGCGAACTATTGCCGTTCAGCCACAATCCGGATATCATTCGAGGAAAAATTCGGCGCCGGGCTTTTTTCCGTCGCCGCAAGCGGGAATTCGGCGAATGGTTACAGCGCCTCGGGATTCATAGTATGCCTAAATTGCTCCTCGCGATTGCTATCACCGGATTATTGTTATTCTCTTTTTTGGCGGCTGTCTTAAGCATTGGCCTGCCGAATCCTTCGAGTATGACTATCCAGCGGTCCGGTCAATCCACGAAAGTGCTCGATCGCAATGGAGTAGTGCTCTATGACATTTATGGCGAACAGCGGAGGACTTTAATTTCATTTAATGATACTCCCGACTATGTGAAAAAAGCGACTCTGGCCGCCGAAGATAGTAATTTTTATCTGCACAGCGGTTTTGATATTAAAGGATTAATTCGCGGCATTGTGCTTAAGCCCTTGCAAGGTAAAGGTTTTCAGGGCGGGAGCACCATTACTCAACAATATGCCAAAAATATCTTCCTAACTTCCAGTCGGTCGGTATTACGGAAAATGCGCGAATTTATTTTATCCGTCGAAATGGAAAAGCTGTACACCAAGGATAAGATCTTAGAAATGTATCTTAACAGTATTCCGTATGGCAACAGTTACTACGGGATCGAAACAGCCGCGCAGGGTTATTACGGGAAATCGGTGAAGGAACTCACCTTGGCGGAGATAGCCGCGCTGGTAGCTTTACCACAAGCGCCGTCTTACTATTCGCCTTACGGGGGAGATTATGAAAAGCGCCTGTTGCCAAGAAAAGATTGGGTGCTGGAGCGGATGCTGGAATTGGGCTACATCAATACTAAACAATTCGAAGAAGCCAAGGCACAAAAACTTACTTTCTTACTTAAAAAAGATAGTATCCGAGCCCCGCATTTCGTGATGTATGTGAAAGAATTGCTATCCGAGAAGTATGGTGATAAGGCACTCGAGGAGGGGGGCTTTACAATTACCACTACCCTTGATTGGGAAAAGCAAAAAGTAGCCGAAGAAGTCGTCTCGTCTAAAGCGGCGGCTAACAAAGAAAAATATAAAGCCAGCAATGCCGCCCTGGTCTCCATTAATCCCAATACCGGCGAAATTTTGGCCATGGTGGGCTCAGCTAATTATTTAGATGAATCTATCGGCGGCTATGTCAATGTGGCGACTCGTGAGCGTCAACCCGGCTCGGCGTTTAAACCGATTGTTTATGCCGCGGCTTTTCTGAAGGGCTATAGTCCTGCCACTATGTTGATGGATGTGCATACCGATTTCGGCCAAGGGTATGATCCCTATAACTACGATAATAAATCTCGGGGTCCGATTTCGATTCGGCAAGCTCTCGGCAATTCTTTGAATGTCCCAGCGGTAAAAACATTGGCTTATGTGGGGGTGAACGAAGTCATTAACTTGGCTCATAAAATTGGGATTACCACGATGACGGAGCCGGATCGCTACGGCTTGTCGTTGGTGCTGGGGGGAGCCGAAGTTAAATTATTAGAACTCACCTCGGCTTATGGGGCGTTAGCCGCCAGAGGACAATGGACAGAACCCATCTCGGTCCTAAAAGTAGTTGATAACCGCGGGCGGGTCTTAGAGCAAAATAAACCGCAACCCTTACGCCAAGTTTTCGATCCGGAAGCGGCTTATTTAGTCAGCAATATCCTGAGTGATGATTCAGCCCGAGTTCCAACTTTTCCCGCCGGGGGGTATCTCACTTTGCCCGGGCGACCGGTCGCCGCTAAAACCGGAACTACTCAAAGTTATCGCGATGCTTGGACTGTGGGTTATACTCCCGACTTAGTTACTGGAGTTTGGGCGGGGAATAACGATAACTCTGAAATGGATAGAGCGGCTGGGTATGCAGTGGCTTCGCCGATCTGGAATGCTTATATGCGCCAAGCTACTGCCAATATGCCGGTTAAAGAATTTGTTGCCCCCGAAGGCATCAGAAGCATTATGGTAGACGAAGTTTCGGGCAAATTACCCACGGATGCCTCGTTAAATACTAAAACCGAGGTCTTTGCCAGTTGGAGCGCTCCTACTGAATCGGACAACATTCATAAACGAGTCCGGGTAGTGAAAGGAGCCGATCTATTGGCCCCCACGAGTTACTCCGAAGACCAAGTGGAATATAAAATTTATACCGAATTTCATTCGGAACGGCCAGATAACTCGGCCTGGGAAAATCCGGTGATCAAATGGGCCCAGGAGAATGGTTACAACAATATTCCTACGCAATTTTACGATGGCTCGGGCGGTAATCCTTCCGGAGGAGAAATAAATATTACTTGGCCGAATAATGGCAGTACGATCACCGGGGGATTCACGATTAATGCCATAGTTGCTAGTGAAAGCAATGTTAAAGAAATTGGATTTTATTACGACAGCAACTTAGTGCGTAAAGTCCCTAAAGCACCGTGGACAGCTGATGTTACTGGTGTAACTTTGGATGGTAGAACTCATCGCGTCACTGCCCGGCTATTCAAGAAAGATGGGGGCACTGGGGAAACTTCTATTAATGTCATTGCTGGAGAGGCCCAGTCGGACATGGTGGTGATGAAAGTTCCTAGTAGTAGCTTTTTCCCAGTAGATTTAACCGCTCAATTAACAGAGAGCGGGAAACAATTGAATATCCAAAAGGTCGAAATCTATCTCGACAATAAGCTGGAAGAATCATTTTTGGTAAGTTCCTCAGGGGTGTATACTACCAGAGTTCTGGTCGGGATCAACGGCCAGCATATGGCTTATGCTAAGCTATATGACAAGTCCGGCGCTACTTACACGAGTAACACCATTAATTTCGAAACCCGATGAAATCTCAAATTGAGGCCCAAGAAAAAAGCCAGCTCACCTTAAGAATTGAGTTGGAACCGGGGGAGTGGCAAAAGTGTATCCAAGAATCAGCGCAGAAATTAAGCCAAGGGGTGAATGTTCCCGGTTTTCGGCCCGGCAAAGCGCCGGTGGATATGGTCATCAATACCGTCGGAGAAACTCGGGTAGTTTCTGAAGCCGCCGAATCCGCCATTAATAAATTTTATTTAATCGCTCTCAAAGAACAACAAGTAGCGCCCATTGCTCCGCCTAAAATTGTGGTAGAAAAAATTGACCTCAAAACTCCGTTGGTATTTAAAGCTACGGTCACGACAATGCCGGAAGTGGAATTAGGGGATTATCAAAGAATTAAAGTGGAAATTAATCCTATTGCAGTTGATCCTGAACGAATTGCTGGGGTATTAAAGAATATTCAACGTCAACAAGCGCAATTTAATCCGGTTGAGCGCGAAATTAAACCAGGCGATTGGGCCGAGATCGATTTTGATGGCAAAATCGATGGCACCACTTTTCCCGGAGGGGCGAGCAAAAACCATCCTTTAATTGTGGGTGATGGTGTTTTCTTGCCGGATTTTGAAAGCGCGCTAGTGGGGATGAAAACCGGAGAGACCAAAACCTTTACCTTAACTTTTCCCGTGGATTATCATCAAGCGGAATTTGCTAACAAAATGGCAGAGTTTACCGTGACGGTCCATAAAATCAAAGCAGTAGTAATGCCAGAAATTAATGATGAGCTAGCTAAGAAATCCGGGGATTTCAAAGATTTAGCGGCATTAAAAACGGATATTGAAAAGTTCCACAAAGAAGATATTGAAAAACAAGAACTAGACAGGCAAAAAGAAGCCGCGATTACCCAGCTCATCGGTTTAACTAAAGTTGAATTGCCCGAGACATTAATCGAGCAAGAGATTGAGGCGATGTGGCACGATTTTGAACATCAATTAGAACAGCAACACATTACGGTCGAGGATTATCTGCAAAAAACTGACATGACGGCAGAAAAGTTACGCAAAGAGTGGCAAGAACCAGCCAGAAAAAGAGTTATTGCCGGTCTCGCCTTGAATGCGTTTCGGCAAAAAGAAAATATTGAAGCCACTGACCAGGATGTTGATGCTGAAATCGCACGATTAAAAGCCCTGTATCCCGACGACAAAGAGAATATCAAGCACAAGTATAGTCACGATTGGGAAAGAAGTCGGTTAAAAACCTTACTCTCTGGCCAAATGGCCATCGATAAGCTCTGGAAAATGGCTACCGCTAAATGATTTTTTCTGTCATCCCGATCGCAGTGGAGGGATTTGGTCGTTTTGCAAAACAACCTCAAATTCTTTTGCCACCCATTTGCACCGCCAAACGGGTGGCGCCCAAAGGCGGGCCCATTCCCA
>CAYIGX010000016.1:0-7726 GCA_964363095.1 uncultured Candidatus Saccharibacteria bacterium | reverse complement strand
CTCCGCGGGAAAAAAGACAGACTAAACTTGGGGCATTCCGTCCTGCGCTCTGCGAGCTACGGAGGACTTCGCCGACTCAGTTTCGGCCACCCAACCAGTGATTTCATAAACGAGATGCCGAGTAGTCACACGCGGGTGATTTTTGAGTTATCCAAAGGTACGCTTTACTTCAACGATCAGCGGAAATTCGGCTGGGTTAAGTTGGTGCCGACAAAAAATGTAGAAAAAGACAGTTTTATTCAACGGCTCGGGGTTGAGCCGTTGAGCCATTCGTTTAATGCGGATATTCTATGGGAGGCCATCCAACATCATCCGAATAGCCCCGTCAAGTCCACCCTGATGGACCAATCGCTTATTGCTGGGGTGGGAAATATTTATTCCGACGAGGCGCTGTTTGTGGCTGGCATCCGTCCAGATCGTAAAGGCAAAACTATCACCAAGCCAGAAGCCAGAAAGTTGGCCGTTGCTATCAAAAAAGTATTAGAGCTGGGCATCAAACACGCCGGCACCAGTATTGCCAACTATAAAAATGCTGAAGGGTTGCCCGGTCGGATGCAAAACTACCTGAAAGTTTACGGCCGCAAAGGTCAGCCCTGTCCCCGCAAATGCGGCGTGGTTAAAAGTATCCGCCTCGACGGCCGCTCCGCTCATTATTGTCCGGTTTGTCAAAAGTAATCACGAACGGAAGCGGACAGATATAACCATAGGCTTGCCGAGGGAACGGTTGATGCGGGAAATAATTTTATGTTGTTGCCGCTGGATTTCTTCGGCAATTTCTGGACTATTAACCAAAATAGTTAAAACCCCTTCGCGAAGATTGATCGCCTCGTGATTTTGCATTGTTCTGGCCATAAAAAGTTGGTTGGCATATTCATGCCAGAGTTTACATACTTGCTCCCCGCCTACCTCGGCGTTGATGTGGAGATCTTTAATTTGTTTTGGCAACAAGCTCTCTAATTTCTGTAGATTCATTCTGAGAAGAAATAATTGCACCTTCTTTTACTATAATAACTCGTGCTTCCGGTGTCACAAATCTTTTATCGGTGGCGGTATAGATGGTTTGGGCATTTCCTAAGAATTTAATCAAGGCGCGAGATTTACGGGCATCTAACTCCGAGAAGACATCGTCCATCAAATAAACCGGAGTTTCATTGAATTTTTGCTGGATATATTCCCCTTCGGCGAGCTTCAGAGATAAGATCATCAAGCGAAATTCTCCTTGCGACGCTGTGTTTCTGGCATCCCAATTATCCAACAGGAGCAACAAGTCGTCCCGATGGGGACCGAAATTAGTATGCCCGGACTTGATATCCATCGCCCTAATGCTAGTTAATTTTTCCTTATACACACTGGGGTCGGTAAACTTAGGGTCAGCGGTATAGATGATGCTAAAATCTTTGACGCTCTCGGCTAGTTGATGAAAAAATGGCTTGATCTTCTGATTTAATTCAGCCACCAACTCAAGTCGGACAGACATAATTCGGCTGCCCAATTCGGAGAGCTTATTATCCCAAGCATCAATTTCAATATAATCCTCTCGACCCAATTTTGCCAAAAACAAGAGTTGATTGCGCTGTTTTAGGGTTTTAATGTAATCCATCAGATCCGCATGATAAATCTTATTAGTGCGAGAAATTAAACTATCTAAAAATCCGCGCCGCTGGGCCGGTTGGAGCCGGAGTAAACTCACGTCATCAGGCGAGAAAATTACTGTCAACAGCGCACCTAAAAGATTTTTCCGAGCAATCTTAACCCCATTCAATTTAAATTGGCGGTGAATTTCCTCGTCCGCCCTCTCCCACACCACATCAATTGCACCTAAGCGGCCATCGTTTTGGACAAATTCACCCTTGATGTTGCCGTAAAGCTCCCCTTTTTTAACCAACCACTCATCTTGGCGGGTTTTGAAGGAATTGCCAATCGACAAATAATGCAAGGCCTCTAAAATATTGGTTTTGCCCTGCGCATTGTCCCCAATAACAAAATTAGTTAAACCAAATTCTGTCTTCGCATAAGTTATGTTGCGAAAATTAGTGAGTTCGGCTCGAGTTAACTTCATTTTAGCTCCGGAGCGGCATAATGATATATATAATACCTGAGCCGTTATCCGGTCGAATCACGCCGGGGTTGATTTTCCCGATCATTTCCAAATTAACTTTAGGACTGTCTACCCCGCTTAAAGCGTCGAGAAGGTATTTAGCGTTGAAACTAACTTCATTCTCTTCGCCGGTCGCTTCACAGGGAATTTGCGATTTGAAATTTCCCAACTGAGCTGACGTCGCCTCAACCAATAAATACTCTTTATGGAAATTTATCTTCACATTATTGGCGTTTTCCCGGGCAAAGAAACTGGCAGTTTTGATAGTATTGGCCAATTCGGCGGTCGCAACTTTAGTTTTGGTTTTAAAGGTTTTGGGAATAATTTGTTCGTAATTCGGATATTCCCCTTCGATGATCCGCGAGGTCAGGTCCATATCGGGAAGCAAAAACATCACTTGGTTTTCCGAGACCACAATTTTAACCTTTTCGGCCCCGCTTAAAATTCGGTACAATTCATGAACAGCTTTGACCGGGACAATGAACTCGGCTTTGTCCGCCGTTGGTAAATTAATCGTTTTTTCGGCCAGACGATAGCTGTCGGTCGCCACCAACTTGAGCGTGCCACCACCAATAATAAAATAGACGCCGGTCAAAACAGGCCGCGATTCATCATAAGAAACCGAAAAAACCACTTGGCTGATGGCGGTCTTGAGAATATTGCCATCAATTTCTAAAACTTCTCGTCCCACTACTTTAGGAATGATGGGAAATTCTTCGGCCGACATGCCATTAAGATTAGCTTCGCTTTTATCGGTTTTAGCAAACAACACCCCGTTAGTAGTTTCCAAAACAATTTTTTCTTCATTCAAACTATTCACAAAATTGCTCAGAACTTTTCCCGGAACCGTAATATTCCCCTCTTCTTCGATCTTGCCACCCAAATAATAATTTATTCCAATCTCTAAATCCGTGGCAGAGAGAATCACTCGATTTTCTTCTGTCTTAATGAGAACATTATTCAGAATTGGCAGAGTGTTTTTACTAGCCACGATCCGATCGACTGCATTCAGCCCTTTTTTAAATTTATCTAACAGGATGGATATCCTCATTTTCTTTTCCGTTATAGATTAATAAGTTTTTTAATAAGATATTAAATTAGTAGTTAATAGAGGTGTGATTTCTGGGGGTAAGTTAGATTATATAGGATAGTAGTGATTTAATTTAATTTATGCCGGGCAATACTTTGGGGATATCTTGTTGATAATACAGTTTAGGCGAATTATCCCCAAGCTAGTCCCCAACAGTATAGAGCTTTTCTTTAAGCACCCCGATTTCTATTTCCATATCATTATTTTCAAGAAGTAGGTGTTTAATTTTATTGTAATTGTGAATGATTGTGGTGTGATCTTTCCCTCCGATTTCTCTAGCGATAGTGGTATAGGGCAGATCTAATTCCTCCCGCAATAAAAAGATGAGAATTTGCCTCGGCACCACCACCTCTTTGTTGCGCCTTTTACCCAGAAGATCTTCTTTTTTGAGGTTGTAGTGTTTGCTAACCACCTTAATGACATCACTACCCTTAAGGAAGCGCTTACCGGGGCTGAGGAGAATGCCACCCAGTAAGCCCTCGGCTTCTTCCAGTGTTGGTACAGTGTTGTTAAGTTGCCCAAAAGCGATAATCCGGGTCAGGGCTCCTTCGAGCTCACGGACATTATTTTGAATTTTATGGGCGATGCATTCTAAAATCTCCATCGGAAGCTGGGTTTTGGTGTTGGATATTTTTGACTGCAGAATTGCTAAGCGCATCTCGTAATTAGGGGGCGAAATGTCAGCGATCATCCCCCATTCGAAGCGAGAGCGGAGACGGGCCTCCAGGGCGGGGATGGCTTTGGGGGGCCGATCAGACGCTAAAATAATCTGCTTATTCCCTTCGTACAAAGCATTAAAGGTGTGGAAGAATTCTTCTTGAGTAGCTTCTTTGCCCTCTAAGAACTGGATATCATCAATCAATAAACAATCTACTCGGCGATACTTTTCCTTAAACTCCCGTGTAGATTTTTTCATAATTGCGTCCACCAACTCATTAGTAAAGCGTTCGGATGTGACATAAACCACCCTTTTTTTAGGGTAATTATGCAAGATCGCGTTACCAATGGCCTGTAAGAGGTGGGTTTTCCCGAGGCCCACTCCCCCATAAATAAATAAGGGATTATAAGTAATGCCAGGGGCCTTAGTCACTGCTTCGGCGGCGGCCCCCGCCATTTTATTGCTTTCGCCCACCACAAAAGAGTCAAAGGTGTAGCGTGGGTTCAAGCGCTCAGCAGTTTCGCCGGTTCCTCTAGTTTTAATAATAGTGGCAACTGGCGGAGCGGCCACTGGTTCAAATGCTCTGGTTTTTGAAATTGAAGGAGATAATTCATTGAAGATGGTTTCCGTTTGCGGTTTGACCCCCACAACATATTCAATTTTTTGGAGTCCAGGCAAATGGCGCGATAAACAGCGGCGGATAATTTCTTTTTCGTATTTTTTCTCGAACCATTCTTTGATGAAGGTGTTGGGTACGCGAATAGAGACACTAGTGTCGCTGACATAGATAATTTCAGTATTCTTAAACCAAGTATTAAAATTCGCCTTACTCAAGACGATTTCTGCCTCTCCGAGAACACCTTGCCATAATCGCCTATTATCCACCATCGTATTTACTTCACCCAAGGTAATTTTACTAAAGTTATCCACAAACCACAACCACCAGCAACACTCTATTATAAACTAAATTGACGCTATATCACCTTCCCCGATATACTGGATAAGTACTTTAAGCCAACTACTCTATGAAAAGAACATACCAACCCCATAAAAAGAAGCGCCAGACCAAATTAGGTTTCCGGGCCAGAATGGCCACTAAGGGAGGCAAAAAGGTGGTATCGCGGCGAAGAGCTCAAGGCAGGAAGAAGCTATCGGTTTAGCTGTGGAGGGACGTACGCTAGAGCGAGTTGTTCATCATCCGGTGCTGACTTTGAAGTATGTGAGACCTTCTCGGCATCCGGGCCTAAGAGTGGTGGTGGGGATGAAAACATCTAAACGCGCTACGACAAGGAATTTATTGAAAAGACGATTGCGGGAGATTTGGCGAGAACTACCAATTCCTGCAGATGTGTTAGCTACCCTATATACCAAAGCCGAGGCGCTGAAATTATCTTTTGCAGAATTGCGCGCAGTGGTGGTGCGACTGGCCACATCCTTAATTAAAGAATAAATGAGGTTACTGGGTCAAAAAATTTTACTCACCGCTTTAAAGGGGTATCAGCATAGTTTATCTCCTGATCAGGGTTGGTATAAAGCAAAATATCCGTATGGCTACTGTCGATTTTACCCATCATGTTCTCAGTATGCTTACGACAGTATCCAAAAACATGGGGTCATTAAAGGCGTATTATTGGCAAGTTGGCGAGTGCTGAAATGCAATCCGTGGAACCCCGGGGGGTATGATTTAGTGAAATAATATAATTATGGCAATAGCAACAATAGTAACTCTCAACGAAAAAGCGCTGATGACGCAGATCCTATATCAGCCATTATTCAATGTGCTGATGTTGTTTTATGTTTACCTCCCCGGGCGTGATTTTGGGGTAGCGATCATTGTCTTGACGCTGATCATCCGGTTAATTCTCTACCCGTCCTATGCCCAAACCCTCAAAGCCCAGCAAGAGCTTAAACGAATTCAACCAGAAATTGATGAGATCAGAAAACGACATAAAGACAACCAAGCCAAACAGTCCGAAGAGTTAATGAATGTCTATAAAACCAATAAAGTGAATCCGTTGGGTAGTTGCCTGCCCCTTCTGATCCAATTACCCATTTTATACGCCTTGTACAAGGTGTTTATGGCGGGGCTCAATGTTGATAGTTTGAAATTGTTGTACAGTTGGTTTCCCCATATTCCGACCGAGATCAATCCAACTTTTCTCCACTTTGTGCCTATCCCATCCTTGGAAATAAATTTAGCTACCCCAAATATTTATTTAGCAGTTCTGGCGGGGGTGGCGCAATTATGGCAAAGCTGGTTGATGATGAAGTTAAGCCCGTCCACTCCCACTACCGGTGTTAATAAGCTGATCAATATGCAAATGATGTATCTTTTCCCGATCCTAACCATATTTATCGGGATGAGTTTACCGGCCGCTCTGGCGCTCTACTGGGTGGCTACCACCGTGTTTACTGCGATTCAACAAATTATCGCCACCAAACAATTCACTAAAATCACATAATTAAACAAAACAACTATGAAGGATGAGATAACCAAATTTTTGGAAAATATAGTTGGGGAGCTGTTCGCTGACTGGCCATTAAAGCCAGAAGTGGAAATTATTGAAAATGACATCACGGTGATGGTGAGAATCAGGACGGGTAAAGATTTTATGTTCACCCAGCCAGATGCTCAGCCGTTGTTGGCGTTACAACACCTGCTGCGGTTGATATTTAAAAAGCAATTTCCGGATTATCCGCAAAAACTATCGGTAGATATTGGTAATTTTCGCGAGCAACAGCTACAAGCGATCAATAAGGTTGCTGGAGAAGCCATTTGGCAGGCGAAAGCCAGTGGCAACGCGGTGCATTTATCGCCCATGTCATCATTCGAAAGAAGGTTGATCCACACCCAAGTGGCTAATGAGCTAGATTTGAGCTCGGAGAGCATGGGATTTGGCAATGACCGCCATGTGGTCATCAAATTAAAGGCAAAATAACCTATGTCCGAATGGTCAGATTATTATGACAAGGGTGTAGACGCAGATCTTTATATCAGGAATCTCTATGGTCAGCGCGAATTTTTGCTGGCCATTATTGCCGATGGTCCTAAACGAGTTTTAGAGGTGGGAGCGGGTACCGGCACGATGAGCGTATTCTTGTCTCAGTTGGGCCTGGCGGTGACCACACTAGATAATGACCCCACGATTTTAGGGCAAGCCAAAACTATCCAAGCCCGATTAGGTGGTAAAAATCAGTTAGTGGAAGGAGATGCCTTCCGCCTTCCTTTCCCAGACAATAGTTTTGATATAGTTTTTCATCAAGGGTTATTGGAGCATTTTGCGCCGAAGCAAATCCATCAACTATTGCAAGAAGGTCTGCGAGTGGCCCCGACTGTGTGGTTGAGCGTGCCAAACAATTGGTATCCAAGACGTGATTTTGGTGACGAAATATTGTTGAGTAAGTCGGCTTGGGAAAAGATACTGCAACCCTATCGAGTCGTGGTCAGCCGTAACTATTCATTGAAGTTTTTCCCTAAATGGTATCTACCGCGAGTCCCTATTCAATATATGGCTAAACTAGAGCGACATGAACCCCGTTAGAAATAAACCAGTAAAATTATAAATCAAGCCCAGGTCCTAATTGACTAAACTAATCTTACAGATTCATACTAACTTAGCGCTTAAATTTCTAACGGGGTGAATAGCACACAAAAAATTGCCTTGAACACAGTTATTCAATTGATCGGCAAAGCCATTACAGTGGCCACTTCGGTCTTAGTTATCGCCTATATTACTCGCTATTTAGGGGTGGCGGGCTACGGAGAGTACGCGACGATTTTTGCTTACCTAGGTTTATTCGGCGCCATTTTGGACTTGGGGTTTTTTGTAATTGCGGTGAGAGAAATCGTAAAGCATCCGACAGAGGAACGCATAATTTT
>CAYIGX010000015.1:0-7730 GCA_964363095.1 uncultured Candidatus Saccharibacteria bacterium | reverse complement strand
TTTTCGACGGCTTGAGGGAATGGGGCTGGATTGGCTCGTTCCACTTCTCCGCAACTTTTGGCCACCACCATTTCTAAAGCCAACTGGGGTAAACTCGATACTTTATATTGATTACTGGCTTCAATTAACCGCTGAAGTAAATTAATAATTCCCCCGACTGGTAAAGAAGCGGTTTGCTGAGCCATGGCCGATTTTTCGTCAGCCGATTTCCCCACCAGTTGCTCGTTACCTAACTTAATCATTAATAGCTCTCTAAGGTAATTAATCCACGACTTCCCTAATTGGTTCAAATCATAGCCCTTGAAATAACTGTTATTAATTAAATTAATTCCGGCGAGAGCATTTTTATCGATAATCGTTTGAGTCAAATCGCGGACTATTTTAGTATCCACAATCCCCAGTAAATCTTTCAGAATGATTTTATCGACCTTGCCATCCGCAAAACTGACAGCTTGGTCCATAATGCTGATGGCGTCCCGGAGGGACCCTTCGGCATTATCGGCAATTACATTTAAGGCCTCGTCATCGATCTGGACTTTTTCCTGTGCAGCGATTTTTTTTAATTGTTCCGCAACTTCGCTGTGGGATAAATAATGAAAATCAAAATATTGGCACCGCGAAATCACCGTGGCGGGTAATTTATGCACTTCGGTGGTAGCCAAAATAAAGATGGCGTGCGCGGGCGGTTCTTCTAAGGTTTTGAGGAGGGCGTTGAAGGCGCTTTTGGACAACATATGGACTTCATCAATCAGATACACCTTATATTTTCCAACCGAGGGAGTAAAATTGACCTTCTCGATGAGGGCTCTGACATCGTCTACGCTGGTATGCGAAGCGGCATCAATTTCGATGAGGTCGAACATCTTGCCTTCGGCCAAAGCTACGCAATTTAAACATTTCCCACACGGGTCGCCGTTCTGGTTATCTAAACAATTCACCGCTTTCGCTAAAAGTCGGGCTAACGAAGTTTTACCTGTCCCGTGGGGACCGGCAAACAGATAGGCATGACTGACTTTGCCAGCTCGTATGGCATTCAGGATAGTTTGCTTCACATGATTTTGCCCCACCAGATCCGCAAAAGATTGCGGCCGCCAACGGCGATACAAGGCCCTGCTCTCGGTCATAATTTCCTCCTAAGTTGCACCCTTTATAATAGCACAGTCAACTTCTCCTGACCTGACTAAGTCGCCTAATGATTTTTCATTGCTCGGATTTATTTGTAGTAGATCCGATCTAAAATTCGGAGGTCCACATACTGGCGAGGTTTGGCTCCCCCTTTCAGGATCTTGGATAGATTATTTAATTGGGTATCTGGGCTTTTACTGGTATCGAAAATAATTTTCCACCCCTCGTTAGTAACCACCTCTAATTCGAAAGTGGTTTCGGGTACGGTCATTTGGCGCACATTTACCGGGGTCTTGCGGGATAAATTAGCCGAGACAAAATTAGCAAATTCGATAAACTCGGTGGTCAAAATTTGTTGTTTTAAATTAACCGGCACATTTTTCAGATCTTCCACCACCATTAATGGGCTTTCCGGTGGGGCCATATCATAGGCCACTCCGGCGCGATTGACCAAAAAGCGCTGACCAGCGGTTTGCCAAATTAAAGAGGTCTCGTGTTCAACGACCAGAATCTCTAATTGATGTTGAAGGATGCGTTTACGAAATTCGACAGTTTTGATTTGGGCTAAAGACAAAATTTGGCGACTGGCCTTGGCTTCATTGAAAAACAGAGCATTGGTTTTGCGAAAACCATTTTTAAAGACAATTTTTTCAATCAATGGGGCCTCCACCAGCCGATTGCCTTGAATAGTTAAGCTGTTTAATGTAAAAAAATTAGAGCCGAAAACAAAATAGATCAGCAGGATTAACACCACCCCCAAGCCGGTTTTAAGTAGAGGTGAGGCCACCGCTTGCACTGATTGGAAGGTTTTATTTTGAATTTTCGGACGCCAAGCCACTGATCTTAATTTGCGCCGATCGGGCTGAATCAAGGACGGTTTGGTAGTATAAAAACTTACCGTGGGCCGAATGGATTGGCGCCTTATGGGATCAGGTGAGATCTTTTTATGAAAGAGCTTTTCGAAAGCAAACCCCCGTTTGATCATCTTACTTTTTATACTCCTTGATAAATTCTCTGATCCAATCACTATTTTTCCCCGCCCCCATCGAAATCACCACATCATTCGGCTGTAAGTGAGCTTGCAGGTAAGCGCTGATTTCCGGAAAACCAGCATAAGCTGTGGCGTTATGACTCACCCGCTCAATTGCTTCCACCAACAGTTCTGTGCTGACCGATTTTATGTCTTCCTTGCTATCTCTGACGGCCAAGATCGGGGCCAATAGGACTTTGTCCGCCGCCCCAAAACTTTTAGCAAAATCCGGTAATAACAATCGGGTCCGGCTAAATTGATGCGGTTGAAACACCACATAAATTTTTCTTTTCGCAAAGTAATCGCGGGCGGCCTCTAAAGTGACGGCGATCTCTGTCGGATGGTGTCCATAGTCATCCATAAAGGTAACTCCCTTGATGGTGTCTAAGATCTCGAAACGCCGCGAGGCCCCCGTAAATTTATTTTCCAATACGGTTTTAATGGCCGTGTCGCTAACACCCAAGTGCTTGGCCACAATTATAGCTACCAAGGCATCTAACACCAAGTGTTTGCCGGGAAAGTTCAGGAAAGTATCGATACCATCCACCGTAAAAGTCATTTTACCGTTTTGATACGCCACATCTTTGGCCACCCAATCATTATTTGAATTGAAACCGAATTTTATCACTTTGCTTTTAGCCCCAGATAAAATCTCTAGAATATTGGGGTCATCGCCACAGGCCACCACTAAACCGTCTGGGGGCACTAATTGCACAAATTGAGTAAATGCTTGTTTGATCTCATTAATATCCTGATAATAATCCAGATGATCGGCCTCAATATTAGTAATGACAGCAATTTTAGGTCGCATATCCAAAAAAGCCCGGTCGTATTCGCAGGCCTCCACTACCATATACTTTCCGGTACCTAATATGCCACACCCCGCCAGGTTACGGACTTCTGCCCCGATCAATGCAGTAGGAATTAAACCGCCTTCTTGTAACATTAGGGTAATCAGGGTAGAAGTGGTAGTTTTACCGTGGGTTCCAGATACGGCAATCCCAATTTTATCTTGCATCAATAGGCCAATGAATTCTGACCGCTTCCATACCGGCAATCCCATGCTCTTGGCTTGCTCGATTTCCGGATGCTGGGAATGGTGGCGCACTGCCGCCGAAGTATAAATTAATCCATCAATATCTGCAGGAACATTGACGGCTATTTGTTTCCCAATTATCACGGTTGCCCCCTTATTTTCCAGTCGATCTCTGCCGACAAAATCTTCTATATCGCTACCGGTAAGTTTATGACCTAACCCCAAAAGCACATCGGCTAAGGCCTGCATGCCGATGCCTCCTATCCCCACCATAAAATAATGCCTAGGAGTCACTTTTTCCACCCTCCTATTGTATCAAACTCCTCTATCTGTCATCCCAGACCGGTATACTTTAGTACAGTCCGGACCTGGGATCCAGACAAGAACAGAAACAGCAATGTTTTGTTTTTTTGTCTGGATTCCCGCCGGAGTTTACCCTGAGCGAAGCCGAATGGGCGAGAATGACAAACTGAATTTATTTGGCTTGGATTTCACTCACAATTAGCTGTTTACTGTTGCAGTCCCCGGCCGGGTCGACCATGGTTCCTCTAATCTCCACTAAAATATTTTTATTAATAAATTCGGCCACCTTGGCTTTAACCCCCGGATCTTCAATCTTGCCCTTAGTGACTGGCACGATGCCAAATTTATCTCCATCTTCTGTCACGAAACAATCATCAATCTTAGCATCGCCGGTGTTGCTACTGATTTTGCCCAAATAAGTTGCGAGACCATCGTCGCCGGGATTGCCGTTGATTGTAACCAGAAATTCATTAGCAACTTCCAGTTTATCCCACGGCCGAAGATATTTCATCACAATATGCGAGCGTTCGACTTGTAAAACCCTGAAAGTCCAGATTTCCTCGCCGCCGGCACCCACTACATTGTTATATTTGTCAGAAATTTTATAGATATTGCTGACCTGTTCTAATACTCCAGCGGTAATATCATTCACCTGCCATTCAAAACCCGTAGTTTGGTTAGAAGGCAGAACCACTTGAAATTCTGTCCCGACTGGAAATTTAAAATCTTGTCTATTGCTCGATAATTCAATTTTGGGAAGATTAGCTTTGGCGCCACAACCACCCAATAAGAGGATAGCTAATAAACAAAAAGTTAATTTTTTCACCATTGATAAAATTACTTTTTAAGCTTCAATAATTTTGCGCTCAAGATAAAAGCCGCTGTAAAAAAGATGGCCCCATAAAAACAAGGGGTCAGAAAAGGATTCGTTCCCGGAGTAGCGCAACCGAGGGTGCAAGATTTTTGCTGAAGCCAATTATATAATTCCCACCCAAAGTTGCCCCAAGCAAATAATGTCCCTAGGAACAAAACCCAAAATTGCCAGATGATAATTTTTCTCATTTCTTCCAATCTTTAATGATAAGATGGCGACCAGATTGTTTAACCACCACCTTCTGGCGTTCTTGCCAACCCAATTTGCGCACTAGGCCAATCGGCAGAGTAACAGCCAAACTAGTTTGCCCTAATCTGGTTAATTTGCGAGTATTCGTCTGATTTTCTTTGCGCCTAGCCATGGGAATTACGTATTTAAATACGTATTTTAATATATATTTATTTTACCATAAGAAAACGGCCGTAATCGGCCGTTTTTGATAACCCCGGACAGAGAAAGATCAACGATAGATGGTGCCTTTGGCCATCCCATAATCAGCGAGAGTACGAAGCCGATGAATGATTGCATTCTGCTTATCAAGTTCTTTTCGGGCGATTTGATTAAGCACTTCTTTATCCTCATCGGATAAACACGCCCAATTACTGAAAAAGCCATTTTGTCCCGGCCGATAGGGAGCGGCCTTTGATAATTTGAGTTTTCTGCCGGCAATCACGACAAACTTTTCTTCTTGATCATCTTGATTGTTCATAGCGATGGTTCGACCTCCTTATGCTCGCAGAATTACCCAATCGAGAAAACTACCACTACAGCGCGCTGAGCGCTCAAGGTTCTCTTGATGGATTTTCTCAAAATGTTCACGGGCCAAGGCATTTAATTCGATTTTTGCCTCATCGGAAAGGCCTTCCCACTTACTGAAGAAGCCGCCAGATGTCGGATCAACGACAATTTTCATTTTCGATAAATCGAACTCCTGCTCCTGGTCATCTTCTATCCGACGCACATCAGTACTATCGGATTGTTTATTATCAATGGGCATAATCTTGCCTCCCAAAATAGGATGTATCTACATTATACAGCATACAGCTAAGTAATACCGTCCTTTGAATACTGGGTATTATTTCTTCAGTTGGCTTATGGCGGCGCGGTAGGTGCAGAAGTCGCATTCTGGCCCCGAGGACGGGATTTTGTCAGACATTAGACACTGTTTAATATCAGCCAAGACAGATTCGATCCAGTCGGTTTTTCCTTTATAAGCAATTAAATCAATATCAAACTCCAATTTAGCATCGAAGGCCGCTCTATCCCTTTTGCCATTGCAATAAACAAAATAACCTGTCTCTGAAACTGGGAAATTATTCTGCCGAAATAACCATTGATAAATTTCCATCTGGCGCTTGTAACCATCTTGCCACGGAGCGTCCAGGGTGGGTTTGGTGTCTTTGGCGGTGGCTTTATAATCTACAATAATTAGTTCACCTGCAGGATTGACCCAAACATCATCAATTCCTCCGTGAATAATTAAATTAGTGGGTCGATGGAAATATTCAATACCCGCCCGCAACGAATCGCGCCATTTGTCCATATCGGGATGTGCATAAGGGATGGCATCTAACCCATAACTTTGCATCAAGGGGTGCGGCTCGCCTTTGGTCCGATGAATATCAAATTCTTTTTTCAAGAGATGATCTACCGCCGAATTAAGGGTAAACGGCATAGACGGGGGTTGGGCCACTCCTAATCTCACATCAATATAAAAACACCGAGGGCATTTAACAAAATTGTCGATCTTGCTCCGACTTAAGCGAAATGGTTCCGCAGATTTCGGATCGAACAATCTGGACTCTCGTTTCCCCTGATAAAACTTAGACATAGATACATTTTAGCAGGTTATTTGCCCTGTGTTTTCCACATCCCGACCATTGGAACCTGAGCGCTTTGGTTCTTAATACTGGCCATTGGAGTTTGAGCGTAATGAGCCAATAAAACTCCTGTTGCGAAGCCCGTATTGCGCGGGCGAGAGCAGTAAGGGAGTTTTGTTAGGCGAATAGCGAAAACGACTGGCCAGAATTTCTGGTTACTCTTTTAAAAGAGTAACAAAAAGAATTCTGGCTACTCTGCAAGAGTAATAAAATAAAACTTCAGCCACCTTAAGGTGGCTGAAGATAACATCCATAGTTGAAAAACTGATTATTTCTTTGGCCAGATCCAGAACAAAGCCCAGACACCAGCAAGACCAATCAGGTCATATATGATATTGGTCAGTGTACCACCATCACCAAAGATGATAGTCACAAGGTTGATACCCAACAGACCCACTAATCCCCAGTTGATAGCGCCAATGACAATAAGCAATGCCGCAATCCATTTAAGTGTTCCCATGGAACCCCCAGATAAATTAATGATAACGGTTGTATTATAGCAATTTTAGTCGGATCTGTCATCATGAACTACGCTAACCGCATAATTAAAACCTGATAAGATTAATTTATGAAAGTTTTAGTAATTTATGGAGGGTTTGGGTTATCTTATGAAGCAGAAATATCCAAGAGCTCTGGTTTAGCGGTTTTAGCGGCCTGTAAAGAGGTGGGATACGAAACCGATGGTTTTGAGCTCAATCAAGAAAATGTCGATTTTATTGCTAATAGGGTGAACGGTTTTGATCTAATTATCCCGATGTTGCATGGCAAATTTGGCGAAGATGGACATATCCAGAAAATTCTTGAAGGCGCCAAGATTCCTTTTATTGGTTCTGGTTCTGTCTCGTCTCAGCTTTGCTTTAATAAAGTATCGACTAAGCAGATTTTTGATAATAACGGTATTCCAACACCCAAGTGGAAGATTGCTCAGGGAATCAATAATTTAACAGGTTGGAATTATCCATTAGTAATAAAACCCATTGAAGGTGGCTCAAGCATCGGAATAGTTATGGCCAATTCACCCGATGATTTAAGGAATGCAAATTTCAGTTTTCCCATGTTAGTAGAAGAATATCTACACGGCCAGGAATTAACAGTGGGGATACTGGGCGATATGGCTTTGCCTGTAGTAGAAATTATTCCCCCAGAAAATAGGTGGTTTGACCATGAGGTTAAATATAACAACGCTACTCAAGAAAATATCCCGCCAAAATATATTAGCGCAGAGATTCAGAAACAAGCCCAAGCCCTGGCCCTAAAAATACATAACCTTTGTGGTTGTCGGCATTTATCTCGCGTGGATATGATATTAAAGGATGATTACCTATTCGTGCTTGAGATAAATACTTTACCGGGGATGACTCCGGAAAGCATCTACCCCAAAGCAGCCCGAGCTATGGGATTAGAGATGCATCAGTTAATAAAAAAGCTGGTGATGTTGGTTTTTAACTAGGGTTCCAAGTTGGCGGGACGCTCACCGTTGTT
>CAYIGX010000014.1:0-7747 GCA_964363095.1 uncultured Candidatus Saccharibacteria bacterium | reverse complement strand
TGGGCAAGTTATTCCCGAATATGAAATCCTGGGCAGTTTCTGGCAATTCAGATGCCAGAGCCATCAAGAACGTTAAAGATCTCTCCGGCTGGTTATCCGTGGAAATGGCATTAAATATGCCAAATCCAAATACCACCGAAGCGGAACTTCGGGCCATCTTCACCCAGCAGAACGCCGAAGGGGAAACCCTGAACGCTTACATAGTATTTGCCCAATTCTGCAAAGAGATATTTGGCAAATACCCAGATGTCCCTGGCTGGGTGCGGTTGCTGGGTTCCTCGTCTTACGGCGGTGTCTTGCGTGCCTGCTTCTGCGTGGTTGGCTTCCTGTATGTCGACCGCCGCTGGCTTCCCGTCTCTCACGGCTCCGTTATCGGTGGTCGTTCTGCCGCAGTATGCCAGAATTAGGAACTTGGACTTTGGAGTTGAATTTATATGCCCCCAACTTATGTTGGGGGCACTTTGTATATTCAAATAACTTAACATCCAGTAAAGTATTCTTGAAAGTAGGCTAGTGTTCTAAGTTGTTATCTTGATAACTGGGCGGCCGAAATTTCTCACTTCGTGAGATTAAGCCCAAAGTGAGATACTGCTTATCCGCCGGCAAGTCATGGCTTTGACCATATATAAAATACAGCCATTGCATCGCTAAAGCGTTTGCAAGGCAGTGAACTGGTTAGCTGACGGATATAATGCTGGGTTCCTCGTATAACGGCAATGTCTTGAATGCCAACTTCAACGAGGATGGCAACCTGAATGTCAACCACAACTGGAATCCCGACAATCACAACTCCAATATCGGTGGTCGTTCTGCCGAAGTCTCTCGCTTTGCAGTCTGTTTAAGCCAGCCTCCTAACATCTTACCGATGGGTTGGAGGTTGGCTGCCAGATGGCAATACCTCTTTTGGCTTAAGGAATCGAGTTCCCAGGCAACTCTGATCAAAACTTTTAATTGGTCCAGTGTGTTACTGGCTGTTTGTAGCGTGGTTTCCCGATTTTGTTTATCACCATTGGCGGATAAAATTAATTTCAGAAAAGCGAGAGCGGTTTGTTGAATTTCACAGCCCAAACTATATTTTTCAATCTTGGGAAATCCCAATAAATAGACATGCAAAATCTTGTAAAACTCAATAGTCTGCAGGACGATTTGGGGGGCACAAATTCTGTGGGGGGGGGCTTAAAGGAAGAATTATTTTGCATGAAGGTGTTTTTGACCAAATAATTTCGTTAGAGAACCTATTTTTGGCTTGGCGGGAATTTCGGGCAGGCAAAAGAAGCAAGCCGGATGTTATGACATTTGAATATACTCTGGAAGACAACATCTTTCAACTGCATCAAGAGCTCTCCTCTGGCACCTATCGGCATGGGAGTTATCAGCAGTTCCGGATTACTGATCCTAAAACCAGGCTGATTAGCAAATCTTCTGTCCGTGATCGCCTGTTGCACCATGCAATTTATCGAGTGTTATATCCCTATTTTGACACCACTTTTATCTATGATAGTTATTCTTGCCGAAAAAACAAAGGCACCCATAGAGCGTTTTCTCGGTTGTCTAATTTGACCAGGAAAATAAGCGGCAATTACACCAAACCCTGTTTTGCCCTAAAGCTGGATATCCGTAGATTCTTCGACAGTATCAATCACAAAATCTTGATGAACCTACTTAAACAGAGAATTGATGATGAGTGGTTATTAAATTTATTACAGAACATCATTGATAGTTTTGAACATTCGCCAGGCCATGGTATGCCATTAGGCAATCTTACTTCTCAACTATTTGCCAATGTTTGTTTAGGCCCACTAGATAAATTCGCCAAGCATAAACTAAAAGCCAAATACTATCTTCGTTATGCGGATGACTTTATGTTTCTCTCAGATAGCCCAGATGAATTATTGGGATATTTGATAGAAATAAATCAGTTTCTTAAAACTAATCTCAATCTGAACATTCATCCGAATAAAATACATTTCAGAAAACTCAACTGGGGTATAGATTATGTGGGGTATGTAACCCTACCCCGCTACTCAATACCCAGAAAGAAAACAGTTAAACGGATATTCAAGAAAATCAGACAGCTCTTGAAAAAAGGCGAGCTCGATAAATTAACTAAAGCCATCCCGTCATATCTCGGATATCTTCAACACACCAATTCATATCGATTAAGGTCGCAGCTGTACATGCAGAGGTGCGGTATAAAACCAATCAGAATATCTAGAATAATTTCTTGTTTTTAGGTTTTGATGATTTTGCGGCGGTTGTGGAAGGCGCGATGCACTTCTTTGAGTTGAGGGTTAGTAAGGTGGGTGTAGATTTGAGTGGTGGTAATGGAAGAGTGTCCCAACATCGCCTGAACCGAACGGATATCCGCCCCGTTGATTAGTAAATCTGTGGCGAACGAATTGTGCGATATGAATCCATCCGTGATAAGATTGTGATTAATTTCTATACCAAAGTCAAAGACTTGCCCATCTCCATCAGCAGGGCGCGCTCTTAATGATTTGACTTTTAGCCAAATCAGATTTTTGTTTTTTACAATACTAGAAGTTATTTTAAGGGTGTGGTCAAATGCGTTATTAGAATTAAAGTGGTCAAATGTTTTTATGATTTTTTGAGCTGTTTTTCGCGTGGGTGTTAGTCTAATGTATCGATTTAAATGCTTAATGCCATGTGTAATCTCGGCATAATGATGATAGCCATGAGTACTCAATTTCCTAGCTGTTGATAGAAGTTCTGTGACGAGCGGTTGTATGGGTACTCGGTCATGTTCTATTTTTACGGTTGGTGGCAGAACCTTAATTCTTTTCTTTAGAGTAGGGATTAATTGTTTAAATTTAGCTTGGCAATCTCGATTCAAGATATGTAGGGAGTACATAGTATTCTTGATAACCTTTCCTTGAGGTAGCTTTACCTGTCTATTCCGCATATTAATATGGCAACTTATTCCAAGTCTGATTAATAACACCTGTATGTCCTTAAGCAAATCCTTGCTGGATGAAAATACTTTAATATCCCCGCTGTTGCCTTCGGCATCGTAAAATCCTGCAATGAATTGTCTAATTTCATTATCGGTTGCTTGCATAATTTGCAGTGGTGCTCTTTTGTTTTTTGATATTCCTTGGGGAATATATTTTCTCAAAAATCTTACTAGGTCCATAGAGTACATAATAAGTTCATGAGAATTAGGGTTACGTTCACGCAAAAACGGTTTTTTGTGGAAACTCTTTTCGATAAGCCGTTGATAAAAACCTAAGAATTTGGGATTTTTATCATAAATCTTTACTCCGTGGAATCCTTCGCTTATAACGCCATCTCCTAAGATGTAGCCAATCAATCTCCATAATACAGGTGGTAAGAATTCTTTGCCTTTTTGTTTGACATGCATTATCCCAGCTAAATACATGCCAATTTTGATATCTTTCGCCATTATTTCCGTTATGCCCCGGTAGTTGATAGTAAAAAGTCGATGTTTTGGAGTGCAAATCAGCTCATGGCCATCGGCCCAGATATGAATAAACTGATTAGTTTGATGACTAGTTTTTTGAGCCACCCGATCATTTATGATTTTCCCATCGATAAAATTAATGCTTTTAGCATAGGTATTGCGGTTGGCAAATAATTCCATGGAAGAGCATATTTCATTACTTAGAAATACCCGAGTAGATTTATGTAGACAATGGCGCAACACATGCGGTGTTACTTTTTTGACCAAGCCGGCTAAAGTTGCATATTTTTGCACAATGCGCTGAATGGTCCGGGGAGTTAAGGGTTCGCATAAAGGCGAAATAAACGCAGCTTCGGCATTATCTGTCCGGCAATCAAAGTATTTCTGCAACAGTTCCCGGGCTTCGGGGGACAAAAATACTACGCGTGGTTTATCGCCCTTTCCTCTCACCATAAATTCACCTCGTTTTAAATCGATATTTTTGCGAACGAGAGAAGTAAGTTCCGATACCCGTAGACCGGTCGAAAATAATACCGTCAAAATCGTGATATCGCGCAGAGAATCTAAGGCGTCATCTTTTGGTACGGCTTTGAAAATACTATTCAATTCCTCGAGCGATAAAAAATCTATCTGGCGCTCCGAGGTTTTGGCTAGTTCTATTTTTTCAGCCGGCAGGGATTTAATATCTTGCTTAGCTAAGAACTTCAAAAATGCTCTTAGAGCAATAATATGGTAATTTTGGGTGATTAATTTGAGTGACTTGCCGGTAGCGTCTTTGGTGTGATTTAAATACAACCGATACTTGCGCACCAGCGGTAAATTAATGGCTGTTGGAGACAGGCCTTTATTACTCCCTCGAGTCGCAAAATCCGCAAAGCGACTTAGATAGTGAGCATAATTCTCGATAGTTTTCGGGCTTCGATTTTTCTCGATTTCCAAATAGTCCAAAAAATCATCAATATGAGTTTCAATAATGGCCATGCCGTTAGAAATATACAGAGTGTTTATATCGCGCGCATAATCTGCCTTGTTTGTCCCGACAGGTGATCTCTAACGGGACGAGTATATACATTGTGCGACATGAATATAATAAACACAATGTCATTCCCGTGCAGGCGGGAATCTAGACATAAAAAATAAAAAGAAAATTCTTGTTTGTTTTATTTTCTGGATTATCGGGTCAAGCCCGATAATGACCATGATGTATTAACGAGGTAAGTAATCTAAGGGATTAAGAAATACCTTGTTTTGCATAATTCTGAAGTCCAGATGTGTGCCAGTTGAGCGACCTGTATTGCCCATAATGGCAATTAATTGTCCTTGCTGAACATAATCGCCGGATTTTACTCTGAATTCACTCAAATGAGCGTAATAAGTTACCCAACCACTACCATGATTAATAGTGATCAAGTTTCCATAGCCGCCATTGTATCCGGTTTTTGTTTGCACCACTCCGGGGGCACTAGCGTAGATGCCCAAACCATTTAAGCGGTTGAGATCTATAGCAGGATGGCGACTGCTGAATCTTTGACTAAGGAAGTGAGTCGGCGATTCGGTTGGCCAGACAAATTTTCCCGAGTAAGGTATGGGGTTATAGGCCGGGACATTGACAAGAGCACCCTTAACGGGAGTGGTGGCCTTGGGCATAACGGCGCCGGGTATTAGGAGCTCTTGACCGGTCACGATCGACCCACCCGCAGTTAGACCATTATATTTTTGGATATCATCCACCTTAACTTTATAACGAGTAGCTAAACTACTCAGAGTATCGTTGCGCTTTATGGTGATATAGAGACCATCGATCGGCGGCACCCGCAACTCTTGTCCGACTTTTAGAGTAGTGCCGGATAAATTATTAGCGTATTTCAAGGTAAGCGCAGTAATGCCAAAATCATTAGCCAAAATATTTAAGTTTTCACCAGACCGGACAATGTATTTAATGGTTTCCTTGCGAGTACTTCGGCTGATGATAGTTTCTGTGCCACCCGTTTTGAATAAATAATCTCCACTGGCATCTACAGGGATGCTAACGTTATACTCATCGCTATTAAGGGGGCTTGGTTCGTCAAAATCGGCAGTGGATGATAGTTGTGCAATAGTGCGATAACGCGGGGCGTTCGCCGCATTCGCGCCCCCCCCAATATCTTGAGAGGGATAAATTTTGAAACCCGACGATAACACGATCACCGCCAAACCAACTATCCACCAGCGGGTACTGTAAATAGCCAGATTGCGGTTCATCTGTTGCAAGCTCAGTGTTCTTTTGATTCCCGATCCTTTATGCAGTCGAATGCCCCTGAGGCCGCGTTTATGCGATTGGCTAACTTGCCGCAATGACTTCATGGCGGCAGATAAATTGATTCTTTTGTGCCTTTCTCGGCGGGGGGGAGAGGAAGAGAAAGGTGAATTATCGGAGGTATTGATAATAACCCTCTTAAGTTTAAGAATAGGCCATCAAAGGAAGGGGTAGTCCCTTTTCATGGGCGTTTTTGTCCAAGAAAATTTACCTGAAAGCCCTCTGTAACTAGTTATTATCTTAACAATAAAAGAAGGTTTTGTCAATTTGAAACGAGCTAATTTACCTGTATGGAAGCCACTTTTTCGGCTAAAATATTTTCTCCGCTCGTGGTGGTGATCATTAACGATAACCGATAAAGTCCGGGGTTGCGAGGAGCAGGAACTATCCCGCTATAGACGCTCGAATTGTTGCTGTCCTGAAGGGGATAATTAGTGCCATCAAAAACTAACTGGACCGAGCGAGTGTTAGAAGAAATGGGGACAAAGATTTGGAAGGTATTCCCAGCTTTGACTGGGTTGGGCTTAATCAATAAGTTGACTAAATCAATTTCTGGATCGGGAGTTTGGATATCAATAGTAATCGCAGTTGTAAACATGCTTCGGATACCATATTTATTAACAGCAGCAGCTGTAAGTTTATGTTTACCTCGTTTCAGGGCAGTTGCCAGAGGGCCAGAGAATTTATTATTTTCCGATCTAATAGTGGAGTTTAAAATACCATCGACATAAATTTCTACCGGATTATTATCAACAGTTTCACCGGAAATAGTAGGGGTAGCAGTAGTAAAATTAGTTCCAGTAACCGGGGCTTTAATAATTGGCACAACTGGGGGAGTCGGGTCGTAAGCTTCGATAGTCAAATGTTCTTCTAAGTGTTTGTAATTAAATGTAAGAGCAATGAGTTGGGGTTGGCTGGGTGCGCGTAGCCATAACCGCTTTGAGGCATCAGCGGGCGCTTTGTCGGCCTCGGTGATGTCGGCTTGGCCGCTTAGAATAGTTGTAATGATATCGTTGTCATCTAAAAGTAAAAACTGGCCTTGTTTATTTTTTAATCGCAAATCTATATAAATAGGAATTGGGCTATTGGTCGCAATAATAGTAGATTGAGGATTAACTTCTAATTGTATGTTCGGCAAAGTAAAACTATACCAAGTGCGATACAAAACCGTAAAACCATCAGCATAAATAAAAGAAATTACTCCAATCGTAATAATCAGACATAACATTAACCATGGTAGCGTCAGGCGCCGTGGAGGACATGTCTTAGGTTTTGGGGTGATTGATTTTGGCATCAGGAAATTATTGTGTCTGTATCCATTGTGGTGAGTAGGATATTTTTTTGTCAATTCATTTCTGGTATATTGAATAGGTATTAACTCTTTAAGCTAAGGGAAAATGGTTATTAGAAAAAAAGATTTAAAAACTCGGAGCCGGATGAGTAGTCGAATGGTAGGGGAGGCAGAGGAAGCAACTATGCCAGTTGCAGATGATTCACATGTTCTGAGGAGAAGAGGCGGTAGCCGCCGTTGGGTAGGTGTTGGTCTGGTAGTCGTTGTTTTGCTGGTACTGGGTTGGTTTGGCACTAAATTAGCCTTAAGCGGTTGGCAGATCTCTAAGGAAAATTTCTTTAAGGATATTTTTACTTTTGGCAATACTACTTTAGCGGGTGAAGTTGAGGGTCGAGTCAATGTCGTATTAATGGGAATTCCTGGTGCGGGGGCAGATGGGCCCACTCTTACCGACACTTTGATAGTGGCCAGTTTAGCGACTACTCCAGAAGGGCAAAGTTTCCTCTTTTCTCTACCGCGTGATTTATCTGTCAAAGTGGCTGGTTATGGCGACACTAAAATCAACGCTGTTTACGAGATTGGTAATGCTAGGGAAACTGGCGGAGGCGGTAAATTAGTCGAACAAACTGTGGGTGAGATTTTTGGCATCAATGTGCCTTATTTCGCCCGTATTGATTTTTCCGGATTTGAGAAATTAATTGATGAGTTGGGCGGTATT
>CAYIGX010000013.1:0-7753 GCA_964363095.1 uncultured Candidatus Saccharibacteria bacterium | reverse complement strand
ACTATCTCCTAAAGAACGGGGTTTTAGTGACTCTGAATGATAATATCGATTTTGATACTTCCGCCATTGTGGCCGATGATTTTGGTTTTAAAGCCAAACTGGCCGCAGCGGATACGGTGACAGAAGAGGAAGCGGCGGAGGCATCGACAGCAGAGCTAGTCCCGAGGGCGCCGGTAGTAACGATTATGGGGCATGTCGATCATGGCAAAACTTCGCTCCTCGATTATATTCGCAAGACCAAAGTCGCCGAAAAAGAATCCGGCGGCATTACACAACATATGGGGTCTTACCAAGTGGAAATAACACTCAAAGGGGCAGAATCGAAAAAGAGCGTGGTCAAAGGAGGAGATTCTTCGACTCCGCTCCGTTCCGCTCAGGATGATTTTGCAAAACGCAAAATCACATTTCTAGATACTCCCGGTCACGAGGCCTTCGGATCCATTCGGGCCCAAGGGACCAAAGTAACCGATATCGTCATCTTAGTAGTCGCCGCCGAAGAAGGCGTTAAGCCACAAACTATCGAAGCTATTGACCTCGCGCGGGCCGCTAATGTGCCGATGATTGTCGCGGTGACCAAAATTGATCGTCCCGGCGCCAACATCGAAAAAGTCAAACAAGAATTAGCCGCGCAAAATATTTTAACTGAGGCCTGGGGCGGGAAAGTGCCTTTAGTGGGAGTGTCGGCCAAAACCGGGGAAGGCATTGACGAATTATTGGAGTTAATCTCGCTTACTGCCGATATGGCGGAATTAAAAGCGCCGGTTACAGGCATGGCTAAAGGCGTCATTATCGAAGCCCAACAAGATATAAAAGTTGGTCAATTAGCGACTGTTATTGTTAAATCTGGCACACTGAAAGTCGGTAATGTGTTTGTGTCGGGAAGTGTCCATGGTAAAGTGCGGGCGATGTACGACCACACCGGGAAAAGAGTGGACAAAGCCCTTCCTTCGATGCCCGTAAGAATCGTTGGTTTTATGGATGCCCCCCAAGTCGGAGAGATGTTGTCAGTAATGAACGATGAAAAAACGGCGCGGCAACTCGCGGCTAGTCGTAAAGTGGCGGCTTCGCGCAAATTAACCGGCGGTAAGGCGGATTTTGGCGCCCTGATCGAACAAATGAAGATCGACCAAGGCGGCAATTTAAATGTGGTGGTCAAGGCCGATGTCCAAGGTTCCCTGCAGGCCATTACGGGAGCCCTCTCGGCCCTTAAGACCAGCCGAGGCAACGGGATTAACATCATTAGCGAAGGGGCGGGGAATATTAGTGAATCGGATATTTTAACCGCTCAAGGTGGCAATGCTTTTGTGGTCGGGTTTAAGGTCGAAACTTTGCCCGGAGCCGCCAAGATGGCGAAAAAGGAAGGGACGAATATTTTATCTTATGACATTATTTATAATTTGACTGACGATTTAGGTAAATTGTTAGTTAAAGCCGGTGGAATTGAGCGACGCGAAACCATTGAAACTACCGGCACGGTCTTGAAAGTATTTATGAGTACAGCCAAGAGTAAAATTATTGGTGTAAAAGTGGGAAAAGGCGAAGCTAAGAAGGATTATTTATTCCGGGTGATGCGAGGAGAAGAGAAAATTGGCGATGGCCGCATTCAGAGTATTAAATCGCTCTCCGAAGAAGTAGCGAGCGCTTCTCAGGGTGAATTTGGTTTCCTGGTTGATGTTAACTTCAAAATCAAGGAAGGGGATAAGGTGGAATTTGTGCGGATTGAGCATATTCCCGCCGAGTTAATCAAATAATTTTTTCTTTGCCATCTTATTTTTTATTTGTCATTCCCGACCTGATCGGGAATCCAGGCCTAAATTTATTTTGATACCTTTCTAGAAAGGTATCACCAAAGTCCCAGCCCGTCATCCTCGCTATTCGCCTACTAAAATTGCCTTACTGCTCTCGCCAAACTCGCTAATGCTCGAACAGTTGGCTCCGCAACAGCAATTTTATTGGCGCAGTACGCTCGGACCCCAAGGGCTGGAGATAGAAACCAAACGCCTCTCCTCCAATGGCAGGTTTATGAGAGGGGAACGCTCTGGCTCCAAGGGTTGGAGCCAGCCCCTAATCCCTAGTCCCTAACCCCTAATCCTATGAGTCATCGATTGCCCAAAGTAGAACAGCATATTCGGCGGGTTTTATCTGAATTTTTACTTAAAGAACGCGATCATCTGGGCATTGGAATCGTATCGATTAATGGTATATTGGTAAGTCGGGATCTTAGTTCAGCTCGCATCCTGGTGAGTTTTATCGCAGAGCCGGATCAACAACAGGCCTTTCATAAATTGATGCGCCATGCCCGTGAGATGCAAACCCACTTATTTCGAAATTTCCAAGTTAAAAAAGTACCTAAAATTATCTGGGAACTCGATCTCGACCCCGCGTCCGCTTACAAAATAGAAAAACTTTTAGATGATATCAGTCCAACTCCAAGAGAGAATCGAGATTTTCCGAACACTCGCGAACAAAGCGAATCGGATTCTGATAGTCGCGCATCTTAAACCCGATGGCGATGCCGTCGGGGCTAGTTTGGCTCTTAAATTAGGTTTGCAAGCCTTAGGTAAAACGGTCGAGGTGGCGATGTTAGACGCCCCACCGGATAGATTATCGTTTTTGCCGCATTTCTTTAATATCCAAGGCGAATTTGCCCCGGGGGATTTTGATACCGCAGTATTAGTGGATTGCGGCGATTGGTCGCGCACCGGCTTTTTTACCGATACGGAATTAAATATCGATTGGCCACAGAACTTAATTGTGGTCGATCATCATAAAATTCAAAAATTGACTCCCGGAGTACACATTGTCGATGCCACCGCTTCTTCGGCCTCGGAACTCATCTATTATATTTTAGAGCAGTGGGGGATAGTTATCACTAAAGATATTGCAACTTGTCTCTTGGTCGGCCTCTCGACCGATACGGGCAGTTTTCAACATACCAATACCACCAAAGCAGTGCTAGAGGTGGCCGGTATCTTAATGGAGAAAGGAGCATCTCTCAGCAAAATTACGCGTTATGTTTATGCAGACAAAACCATTGCGCGCCTGAAATTGTGGGGGAGAGTGCTGCAAAAAATGCAGCGCAATCGACGCTGGAATGTGATTACTTCAGTAATTACGAAACAAGATTTAGACGAATGTGGGACTAATGTTGACGATTTAGAAGGTGTTATCGATTTAATGCGCACCGTGCCGCGGGTTAAGGCGGTAGTTTTAGGTTCCGAGCGAGAAAATGAATTCAAGTTTTCCCTCCGCACCGAAGATGCCGAGGTAGATGTGAGTCGCTTAGCCGCGCTGATGGGCGGAGGCGGGCATATTAAAGCCGCCAGCTTCGCCGCCCCGAAAGAAAACATTGTCATTCCCGACTAACCATTGTCATTCCGGACTCGATCCGGAATCCCCGCCAGAAACGCTGTATCTACTGCGGGCTGGTAGGTATAAAAACAAACAGAAACATTTTTATGTTTCTGTCTGGATCCCCGGGTCAAGCCCGAGGATGACGGAATTATTCGTAGCGGATAAGGGCATGGGCGGCGGCATCAGTTTCGGCCGCTTGTTTGGAGTTGCCGGTACCGCGAGCCAACTCTTTGTTGCCGATAAAAACTGCCACCTCGAAAATCTTATTATGGTCCGGCCCGCTTTCATTGGTAACTTTGTAGATCGGGGTGATCCCTTCTTTTTCTTGAGTCAGTTCCTGTAGGTGACTTTTAGCATCAATATAAGTTTGCGAGGCCATAATAGTGTCAGTTTTGGGAATAATGAATTGTTGAATAAATTTTTCAGCGGCCGGAAGACCCAAATCAAGGTAAATCGCTCCAATTACCGCTTCAACAGCGTTAGAAAGGATGGCGGCTTGATTGGCGGCACTTTTAGCTTCGCCTTTGCTCAGCTTAATAAATTTATGAAATTCTAATTCTTCGGCTACATCTCGTAGGGTTTCCCGGCGCACCAAAGCGGCCCTAATGGCGGTTAAATCACCCTCGGGCTTATCGGGAAATTGCTGATATAGAAAATTCGAGACAATCAGCTCTAATACCGCGTCGCCTAAAAATTCTAAGCGTTCGTTGTGGCCCATAGTTAGCTCGTGCTCGTTTAAATAGGAACGATGCACCAAGGCCTGCTCTAATAAAGCTGGATTATTGAATGTGATGCCTAATTGTTCTGTAAGTAATTTTAGATCTTCCATGTTTTAGCGGGTTAGGGTTTTAGCGGGTCAGCTGGTTAGGAGCTTAGCGGGTCAGCAGGTTAGTCAATGTCTTGGAGCGACTGACCTACTAAGCCCCTGACCTGCTAACTAACTAACCTGCTGTCCAACTATTCCTGTGGGGGGATGGGTTTAGATTCACTAGCAGGGGCTTCTGGTGTTGCGGGGTTAGGATTATTTCGAGCCGCCGCCTTGTCTTCCTCGACCTGATATTTTTCAGAATTACGATACACCGTCCCGAGGACGCCATTCACAAATTTACTAGTATTTTCTCCGCCAAAGGCCTTACTCAACTCCACTGCTTCGTTAATCACGGCTTTAGGCGGGACTTCATCGTCAAATAGAAGTTCAAAAATAGCCAACCGCAGAATTGAGAGATCAACTTGGGCGATCTGGGGAATGGGCCATTCTGGCGCCGAAATAGTGATAATCTGGTCAATTTCGGTTAAATGCGCTGGGACACCGGCGGCGATCTTCATAATGAATTTAGTATTGTTCTCGTCAAATTCGTGGCTGGCGATATTGCGAGTGACAATGGTTGGCAAATCGCCTCCACGCTGGAGGAATTCGTACAAACTTTGCATCAGAATAATGCGGGCAAAATGTCGGTTAGATGCCATGCTTACTTATTTTTAACTTTAGAGGATTTTACCTCATCAGTTGTCCGAGTATTTTTGCTTTTTGCTTCCGCTTTGACCTGTGTCTTTTTAGCTATTGCAGTATCTTTTTTAGCTTTGGCCTTGTTTTTCACCGCTTCGGCTTTTTTGGTCGCGTGCAATTTTTTCGCAATTCTTTTATCGGTTTTAGTGATCAGAATCTTTTTCTTGCCGTAAAAACCGCATTCAGGACAAGCAATGTGACCGGGTTTGGGATGACGGCAATTCGGGCATAAGGGAAGTTTAGTTAATTTTCGGGCCTGATGCGCCCGGCGGGTCTTGCCCCTGACATGACTGATTTTCTTCTTTGGTTGCGCTGCCATAGGTTTACAGGTTTATTCTATTTCTAATCTCATAATTAACTTTATCACATTGACAGGGATTGTCATTCAAATTGGCTCCGCATTTAGGACACAGGCCCTTGCAGTCATCCTTACACAGGACTTTGACTGGGATATTGGCGATAATTTCTTCGGTGACAGGGGCTGTTAAATCTATTTCCCCGTCAACAATTGGATAAGCATTCTCATCCTCTTGCGAAGCCCGCCGTAGCCCTTGCGTAGGCGGGTCATCCTGAACTTGTTTCAGGATCTCTGTCTTAAATTCTCTTGAAAAACTTAACGGAATGGTTAAAGGCACCTCTTCCAAACATCTGCTGCAGGGTTGAGTCAAAGTTGCTTGGCCGGTAATTTGGGTCAAGATAAAATCATCCAATTTGGTTAGAGTGATGTTACCGGAGACATTAGCCATGCCGGTATCTTTTAGATCCAAATTAGCCAAGGCAAGCGGGTGAGTTTCGCTGGTGCCTTCAGATTGATTTAGTAGGTTTTTTACCTCAATCTTCATAGTCGAATCTTTTAACAGTCAGATTATAGGACTTTTACCTGATTTTGTCATCAGTTTCCCGAGATATTGACACTAGGGCCATTTTGTCATAGATTAAGGGAGCTTTAAACCTAATCCAAGAAAAGGAAGAAATTGTTAGTCATCAGATTATCCCGTAAAGGGAGGCATGGTCACCCGATGTACCGGCTCACGGTCGCGGAAAACAGTATGCCCACGGATGGAAAATTTGTTGAGGTAGTGGGGAATTACAACCCCACCGATTTAAATCAACCCCTGGTTGTGCAAAAAGACCGGGTGGAATATTGGATTTCTAAAGGGGCTCAACCCACCGAAACGGTGGCGAAGCTTTTGAATAAACAGGGCTTTAATATTGAAGTTAAACAGTATCACAAAGAACCCAAAAAGGCCGCGAAAGCCAAGGCAGAAGCCGCGAAAAATCCACCAGCCGCTCCGGCCGCTTCTGCAGAAGCAGAAGCCCCAGTTGCAGAAGAAACTCCCGCCGAAGTAGTGGTCGAAGAGGCCCCCAGTGTGGAAGTTGCCGAAGCAAAAGAAGCCGCGCCGATTGCAGAAATGCCAGCAGAAGAAACAACTCCGGCCCCAGAATCAGAGACGCAAACCGAATAATTTATAAAGATCCTGGTCGAAGCCAGGATGATGACACAAGGAAAACGTCATCAGTTAAAAATTTTGGAGGAATATGGGCGATAAAGATAAGAATTTTGTCGAATATGTGGTGAAAGCCATTGTCGATAATCCGGATAAAGTTCAGGTCGAACGCAAGGTTGACGAAATGGGTGTGTTGATCGAGTTAACCGTGGCGCCAGAAGATATGGGCAAGATCATTGGCAAGGAAGGTCAAACTGCCAAAGCCATCAGAACCCTCCTCAGGGTATTGGGTGCGCAAATCAATGCTCGGATCAATCTTAAGATTATCGAGCCAGAAGGCGGAGTTGGCCGTCGGCCAGAAACTAGTGAAGTTAGCGAGGCCAGAGGTACTACCACAAAAGAAGATCTGCAAGAACTCACTGCAGAGTAGATAAAATGTTGATAAAGCGGTCGGATGTACATCCGACCGCTTTTCAGATACAATCAACCCCTCCCAACCTCCCCTTGATAAGGGGAGGAGAGGTGGGGTGTAAAATAAATATGACTATGAGATTTACATTTATTACAATTTTTCCGGGGATGGTGAATGACTTCTGCAAGGAAGGGCTTTTAGAGAAAGCGCTGCGGACAGGCAAAATCAAACTCCAAACCATTAATCCGAGAGATTTTACTATCGACAGTCACCGAACTGTGGACGATCTGCCTTATGGTGGAGGCAAAGCTGGTATGATCATGAAAATTGAGCCATTAGTTGCTGCAATTCGTAAAGCCGTAGGCGGTAAAAAGAAATCCGATACTTTAATCGTTTTGCTGGCTCCCAGCAAAAAAATATTTAGTCAAAAGATGGCCAAGGATTGGTCTAAAAAATATCAGCATATTGTTTTGATTTGTGGTCGTTACGAAGGAGTTGATGCTAGAATCGAAAAATATGTGGATGTAAAAATTAGTATCGGCGAATTCGTCATTATGGGCGGAGAATCAGCTGGGTTAGTGATTTTGGAAGCCGTGGGGCGGTTACTCCCGGATGTTATCGGTAATGAAGTGTCGTTAGAAGAAGAAAGTTATGGTACCAAATTTCAATTAGAATATCCGCACTACACTCGGCCAGAAGTATTTGAAGGCAAAAGGGTGCCGAAAGTCCTGCTCTCGGGCAATCATCAAAAAATTGCCGACTGGCGTAAAGCTCACTCTAAATAATTCCTTCAATCCGTCATTCTGGCTTGTCCAGAATCTTATCTTAATTCGAACCTTTTATTTGTTTGTTACCTTTCTAGAAAGGTAACTCCAAAGTCCCAGCCAGTTCGTCGAAACTATTTAATGGATAAATTTCTGGGTGTTCCCGCCGGTGTAACCGTCTTCACCCACACAAATTCATCTCATTAAATGACATTTCTCCTCCAATGGCTGGAGACAACGCAAAAACCAATTTGTCATCCCGACCGTA